>JBFFWJ010000375.1:0-4184 GCA_041570315.1 Longimicrobiales bacterium
CGCAGAAGAAACCCGTGGCGCAGGGGATCCTCCGGGTCGAGGAGCAGCTCGTTGCGACCGGTCACGAAGGCCCGTCCGGTGATCTCGGGTACGACGGCCTCGTACGGTCCCACCCTCGCCTGGGCGACGACACGGCCCCCGAAGGTGGTGCCGAGCACGCTCTCGACCCGGATCGACTCCCCCAGCGCGATCTCTCCCCGGGCCCGGTGGATCGCCAGGCGGCCGCTCACGCCCGTGCCGGTCGGCGAGCGGTCCACTTCCCCGTCGGCGAAGACGCAGACGTTGCGGCTGTGCGCCCCGGCCCCGTGCGCCGGCCCGACGAAGATCGTCCCGTACAGGAAGCTCAGCTCGGGACCCTCCGGATGGGAGGGGGCGGCACGGGCCTGCACGGCGGCCTTGATGGCGCGGCCCAGCCCCACGATCCGGGGCACCTCCTCCGGAACGAGGCGCAGGCCGAAGTCCCCCGCGTCGACGTAGGCGTAGAAGGCACCCCCGTACGCGAGGTCGTAGCGGACCGACCCCACCTCCGCGACCTCCACCCTCTGGTCCAACCCCCCGACGAAGGAGGGCACGTTGACGAAGGACACCGACCGGACACGACCCTCGCGGACGTGGGCGCGGGCTTCGACGAAGCCCGCGGGCGTGTCGATCCCGAGCGTGGTCTCCGGCTCGACGGCCTCGACGAAGCCGCACTCGACGAGCACGGTCGCCACGCCGATGATGCCGTGACCGCACATCGTGCTGAAGCCCTCGTTGTGCGTGAAGAGCACCCCGACGTCGGCCGCGGGCGTCACGGGAGGGAGCACGATACAGCCGTACATGTCCGCGTGCCCGCGTGGCTCCCACATGAGCGCCCGGCGCAGCGCATCGTGTCCGGTTCGAGCCGCCCGGCGCTTGTCGAGGATCGTCTCGCCCTCCACGTGCGGGAAGCCGCCGACGATCACGCGCAGGGGCTCGCCCCCGGTGTGCGCGTCCACGGCCGCGATCCTGTGCCAGCCCTGCGGCGGGATCCAGGAAGCGAGCCTCTCGGGCGACGCGTCGAGTCGATCCTTGATACCGCGACTCCTTTCCCGAAGATTGGTGGCTCGCCAAGAACTGCCCACGAAGAACTGCCCACGAACCGGTAACAGACATGGCCGAGACCAAGAACGAAAGCTCCGTGGCCTCGAAGGATGTCGAGACTCCGACGTCGGCGGCCCGGCTCGGCGTCACCGAGACGGACGAGACCTCGGCGCAGCCCCCCGTCCCGTCGGCGCTCGAATACGACTACACGAACTTCTACTTCGGGGCGGGAGAAGACGCGTTCGCCCTCCTCGAGCCCTTCGACGACTGGTACTCCGAGGTCCGGCCCGAGGGCTACTACCTCTACGAGCTTCCGCTGCACACGCAGCCCGGCACGCGCGTCGACGTCGAGGACACCAAGACCGGCGACATCCGCCGCGGTCTCGTGAACTTCGCCTCCTACAACTATCTCGGCCTCTCCTACCGTCCCGAGGTCAAGAAGGCGATCCAGGAGGCGGCGGAGATCTACGGCGGGGGATCGTCCGGCTCGCCGATTCTCAGCGGCACGACGGACCTGCACGAGCGCTTCACCCGGGAGATCGCGGACTTCAAGGGCCAGGAAGCCGCGCTCATCTTCCCGACCGGCTACAGCGCCAACGTGGGAACGATCGCCGGACTCATGCGTTCGGGCGACCTGATCGTCGCGGATCAGTTCGCGCACGCCAGCATCGTGGACGGGATGATCCTGTCCAAGGCCAAGTCGCGCTTCTTCCGCCACAACCGACCCGACGATCTCGACCGAAAGCTGTCGGGCTTCGGCGGCAAGAAGCTCGTCATCGTCGAGGGCGTGTACTCCATGGACGGCGACACGCCCCCGCTCGCCGAGATCGTGGAGGTCTGCCGCAAGCACGGGGCGCGCCTGATGATCGACGAAGCCCACTCCGCCTTCGTCTTCGGCGAGACCGGCAAGGGGGTGGCCGAGGACCTCGGGCTCGAGCACGAGATCGACATCCACCTGGGCACGTTCTCCAAGAGCCTGGGAGGCCAGGGCGGCTACATCGCGGGCTCCAGACGGCTCATCAACTACCTGCGCGGGTTTTCCCGCTCGCGCTTCTTCTCCTGCGCGCTCTCCCCGGTCGTCGTGGCGGGCCTGCGGAAGGCGCTCGAGCTCGCGCGCGCCGAGCCGGAGCTGCGCCGAAAGCTTTGGAACAACGTGGCGTATATGCAGGAGCTGCTCGGCGACGCCGAGGTGCCGATCGGTGACTCCACCTCCCACGTGATCCCGATCATGGTCCGCGACGACGCGCGGATCCTCAAGATGGGTGAGGAGCTTCTGCGGGAGGGCGTGTTCATCAATCCGGTCAAGTACCCCGCCGTCGGCAAGCACAAGTCCCGCTTCCGGATGTCGATCTCGGCGGCCCACTCGGAGGAGGAGCTGGAGGAGGGCGCGACGAAGATCGTGCGGGTCCTCCGGAGATACGACGTATGTCCGTAGGCAGCTACCGATTCCACACCGGCGTCACCGCCTTCTTCGAGATGGCGACGTCGGGAGCCCGGGCCTTCCTGCCCGAGCACCTGGAGCCGATCGAGGTGCGGCACCAGCGCAGCGTCCTCTCGGTGACCGCGTTCCTCTTCGACGACAGCGTCGTGGGCCCCTACACGGAGCTCATGTTCTCGCTGATCGTGCCGCCCAAGGTGTCCGCGTGGGTTCAGCACGCCAAGGCGGGGTTCTTCCCCTTCCTGGCGGCCACCACGTCGGACGAGGCCCGCCGCATCAAGGCCGAGCGCTTCCACTTTCCCTACCACCACGAGAGCATCGACGCCCAGTTCATCGAGACCGACGCCTGGTCGCGAATCCGCATCTTCGGCTCCGGCTCGCCGATCCTCGACATGTGCGTCACGCCCGAGCGCTGGGAGGTGAACACCCACCTCCTGCAGGGCTTCATGATGAACGGCAAGGAGCGGCTGAGAACCACGGTCCAGATCAGCGGCGACTACACGGTCCACGAAAACGAGCGTGGCCTCATGAAGCTCTTTCCCCACCCGTTGACCGCGGAGCTCCTCGAGCACGAGGTGTCGCCGTACCCGTTCCGGGAGCATTCCTTCAAGAACGGAACGGAGGTCTTCCACAAGCTGGAGACCTTCTGACGGGCAGGACGCGCCCGGCGGACGCATGGTGAGGGACACGCCGTCGGCCCGAGCGGCCGAGGGGTGTGTGTTCCCGGGTTGAGTCCGTCTCACGGTCCGGAGGCGACCATGGCCGCGCCATCGTGACCGGGCAACGTCCCAGGGATCTCGTCTTCACAGGGCGCCGTGCGCACCGCGCGCTCTCGTTCGTCCAAGCGTGGTCCCCGTCGCTGTCGCGGCACCGACCGGACGGCGGAGCATCGGTCACGGCCGCCCGGGTGCGGAATGAGGGAGGCGGCGCGTCGACGCGGACGACGAGCCCGGCTCCCTGGCGGCACGCGAGGAGTGACGCCTTCCCGGCCCCGAGCGACCCCTCTACTCTTCTCCGCATGATCCGAGCTCGATCGAAGCGCACGCTGCCCCCGGTGCTCGCGGCCGCCGTCCTCGCCTCGGGCTGCGCGCCACCCGACGCGCCACCGGGCGCCCCCCGGGACGATCGCCTCCAAGCCGCCTACCTCGAGCTCCTGGCCGCGGAGGACGCTCGTCCGCGGGCCGGGCCCGCCCTGGCCGCGCTCAGAGAGGCCGCGACGAGCCCGGTCGCGTACCTCCGACAGGTCGCGGTGCGCGCCCTCGGGCGGCTGGAGAGTCCCGCGCTGTCGGCCGACATCGCCGCCCTCCTCGGCGACCCGGCTCCGTCCGTGCGCGCCGAGGCGGCCAACGCGCTCGCCCAGAGCGTTCACCGCTCGGGCGACGAGGCCGTGCTCGGGCTCCTCGTCGAGCGCGCCGCGACCGAGTCCGATCCGGTGGTCCTCGCGGCGCTCGCGCGATCCATCGGCCGGTCCGCGTCCACCGAAGCGGGTCGTGCGCGTGCGCAGGCCGCCCTGTCCGGCATCAGCCGGGCCGCCGAGCCGGACGAGCCGCTCGCCACGCTCCTCGGCGTGACCCTCGGCTTCGAGGCGCTCGTACGCAGGGGCGGTGCCGCGGGGCTGGGAGAGGCGGCCGCCGGCCGGCTGTCCGAGCTCACCACGTACGGCACCGACCCCGATCTCGGCCCC
>JBFFWJ010000376.1:0-4162 GCA_041570315.1 Longimicrobiales bacterium
ACGGCGTGCCGTTCGATTTCCCGCGCTCCCCCGACACCGGGCCCGGCCTGACGCCCGCCGGCCGCAGGCTCGTCCGCCGCTGCAACGAGCTCGGCATCCTGGTCGATCTCTCGCACCTCAACGCGCGGGGGTTCTGGGACGTCGCCGGGATCTCGACGGCGCCGCTGGTGGCCACCCACTCGAACGCGCACGCGCTGTCGCCGACGCCGCGCAACCTGACCGACGCCCAGCTCGACGAGATCGCCGCCACCGGCGGCCTGGTGGGGCTCAACTACCACGTCGGCTTCCTGCGCGCCGACGGGGACGTGGCCGCGGGGGCGTCGCTCACCGAGATCGTCCGGCACGGCCGCTACATCGCCGAGCGCGTCGGCGTGGAGCACGTGGCCCTGGGCTCGGACTTCGACGGGGCGACGATGCCGGACGACCTCTCCGACGTGACCCGGCTTCCGGCTCTCCTGCAGGCCTTCTCGGAGGCCGGCTTCGATGAAGGGGAGGTGCGCTCGATCGCGTACCGTAACTGGCTGCGCGTCCTGCGCGACACGTGGCGCGCGTGACCTTCCCACCGGAGAGACCCAGATGGGCGTAGATCCGAGTCGGCGCTTCACGGACCGGGAGGTCGCCATCGTCCTGCGCAGGGCGTCGGAGATCGACGACGCCGAGGGATCGGGCGCCGTCGGCGGCCTCACGCTCGACGACCTCGAGGAGATCGCCCGGGAGGTCGGCATCTCGCCGACGGCGATCGAGCGGGCCGTCTCCGCGCTCGATCACGGCCGGGAGCCCGGGCCCGGCTGGGCCGGCGCGCCGCTCGTCCGCAAGGCCGTGCACGCCGTGCCCGGCGAGCTCACCCGCGAGGCGATGGCCGGCCTCGTGCGCGTGGTCGACGAGCGCACCGACACCACGGGCACGATCTCCGAGGCGCTCGGCTCCGTGCGCTGGACGAGCTCCGACCGGCTCAAGAGCAGCCTGGTCTCCCTCACCGTCGGGTCCGGGGAGACCAGGATCCAGGTCGTCGAGAAGGCGGTGCCGCGCGTGCGACGGGTCTTCCACCTCCTGCCGGCCGCCTGGGCGGTCATGATCGCCGCACCCTTGATCGGCGGGGTCGGCCTGGGCGCCGCGGCCACCGCGGCGGCGGTCGCGGGCAGCCTCGTGGCCGGAGCCGCCGTGGGGCGGGGAGCCTGGACCCTCGTGTCGGGGCTCAGCGCGCGGCGCGTCGAGCGTCTCGGCTCGGCCCTGGCCGTCGAGGCCCGTCAGGCCACGGAGCGCGGCCTGGTCGAGCCCGCCCCGGGGGCGGCGCGGCGCGGAGTCGAGCCCGACGCCCCTCCGGCCCCGCCTACGGAGTGAGCGACCACGCCCACAGGTTCCAGAAGCTCCCGAAGTTCGTGCCGCTCCCGCGATAGCCGGCCAACCGGTCGCTCACGACCTCGGGGATCACGTTGTAGTAGATGGGGAGCATGCGCGCCGACACCGCCAGGCGCTCCTGGGCGCGGTCCAGGAGCGGCTTGCGCGTCGCGAAGTCCAGCGCCCGGTCCGACGCCTCCATGATCTCGTCCAGGCCGGGATCGCACAGGCCGGTCATGTTGTTCGGGCCGTCGCACTGGTAGAGCCCCGTGAAGCTGGGGTCCGCCGGCAGGAACCAGGCCGAGACCACCGCCTCCCAGTCGAAGCTGCGCCAGGCCTGCGTCCACGCGGCGCTCTCCAGCGTGCGGAAGTCGACCTCCACGCCGATCGCCTTGAGCTGCGCCTGGATTACCTGGGCGATGGCGATCCGGTCGGCGGTGCCCGCGCGATTCAGGAGCGTGAAGGAGAAGCGCCGCCCCTCGCTGACGCGGATGCCGTCCGGCCCCGGCCTCCAGCCCGCCTCGTCGAGCATGGCGGCCGCCCGCTCGGGGTCGTAGTCGTAGCGGGCGACCTCGGGATTGTGGTACGGGCTCGTCGGGTTGATGGGGGTGTGCGCGACCCGGACGGTTCCCTCCATGAGCTGCTCGGCGATCGCCTCCCGGTCGATCGCGTGGAAGAGAGCAGCCCGCACGCGGCGCTCCCGGAAGAGGGCGGCCGCCCGCTCCGTGTTCACGCTCACGTCGAAGTGCATGAAGGTGTTGGAGCTGACGAGGTGCGTCGCGTACCCCTCGAGGCCGGCGAGCTCCCGAACGTGCGTCGGCTCGAGCCGGGCCCAATGATGCCGGCCCGCCTTCATCGCGTTCAGCCTCGTGTTCGAGTCGGGGATGAACGACCACACCACCTCGTCGATCGCGGGATACTCCGGCCCGCGCCAGTAGTCGTCGTTGCGCACGACCCGGATGTATTCCCCGGCCCGCCACTCCTCGAAGCGGAAGGGCCCCGTGCCGACGAGCTCGTCCCCCCGGTTGTAGGGCGTGTAGTTGACGATCTCGTCCGTCGACATCCCGCCGAGCACGTGCTCGGGCAGGATGGCCTCGAAGAGCCCCGCGTAGTACCCGTACTCGCCGTCCCACACGAGGACGGCCGTGTGGTCGTCGGGCGCACGGCAGTCGACGATGCCGAGATACCAGTCGCGGTTGTACGTCTGCGAGCCCTCGCTGCGCACGAAGCGCCAGGTGAAGCAGACGTCCTCGCTCGTGAAGGCCTCCCCGTCGTGCCAGCGCACACCCTCGTGCAGCCGCCACGTCATCTCGACCGTGCCGTCCGCCCCGTCGACGACGAGCCCGTTCTCTCGGGTGGGGATCTCCCGCGCCAGGACCGGCACGTAGCGGTTGCCCTCGTCCGTCGTGACCAGGCCCTCCACCATGCTGAAGTGCACGTCCACCAGCATCTGGCTGGTGAAGGCGTTCAGGACGTCGATCTCGCGGTCGTAGGCCACGCGCAGGATCCGCCGTCCGTCCGGGGAGTCGAGCGGATCGTCCGCCGGCCCGCACGCTGCGGAGGCGAGGAGCAACAGGACGGCCGCGCCGCTCCGGCGCGCGCGTGTCGGGCGGGTCAACGGAACATCCCCACGGTCCGGTTCGAGTGCATGCGGCTGTACAGATAGCGCAGGACGCGGGCACGGTCGACCTGCGGCGTCCGGCGCAGGACGGGAGCGACCGACGGCTCGCCCCACCAGTACGACCAGATCAGCACGGCGCGCTGAGGCGCCGCGACGAACGCCATGCGGTTCCGTACCCAGCCCTCCCCTCCGGCGAGCGACTGATCGCGCAGCCAGCCCGAGACCGTGTCCGGCGACTGGCCCAGCGCGTGCAGCCGCCACGCGGCGCCGGTGCCGATCCCCGCCCGGTATCGCGTGAGCAGCGACTGGACCCTGTCGTCGTCGGACTCGTCCCACCCGATCAGCGCGAGGCCCGTGTCCGCGATGCCCTCGAACACGCACGAGCTGGCCGAGTTGACGATGGACAGCAGGTTGTCCGCCGGCGCCCGGCCGTCCTTCGCGAGCGTCTCCCTCACCTTGAACTGCAGGTAGTGGCCCGGATACGCCTCGTGCGCCACGAGGTGACGGAGCCCGGGGAGGGTGAGCGTCGGCTCGACGTTGAGCCGGATCGTGCGCTCCAGATAGTCGCAGCGGGCGTTGTACGGGACGCCGCGCACGGTCTCGACGCGCATCCCGTCGGACCGGTCGGCGGGAATCGGCAGGACACGCTCGTTCGTGCGGTCCCACGCTTCGGCGAGCAGCTCGGCGGTCACGCCCTCCACCTCGTCGGCGGGCACCCGGTGACGCGCCTCCCACGCGGCGCACTGCGCCCGGAGATCGCCGCCGTAGCCCAAGCGCCCGAGCAGCCTCCGGATCCGCTCCCGGAGAGCATCGAGCTCGGGCTCGGGCGCCGGCCCGACCGGCACGTGGAGAAAGGAGCCGAGCTGGGCCTCGAGCGGCAGGCCACGATCTCTCCAGTCGACGAACGCGAGCGTCGAGCGCGCGAGCTCCTCGTAGTAGACGCGGCGGTCCGCCTCCGGGAGCGTGGCCGCCCCGGCGCGCAGCTCCTCCCAGCGCGTGCGGGCGTCGCTGTACGAGGCGAGGCCGTCGGGCTCGAGCGAGCCCTCGGTGTCCATGTTCAGGACGGCCAGCCCGGTCCGGTCTCCGCTCTCGGTCCGGTACAGCCGGTCCACTCCCAGGAGGGCGGCGGCCACCGCCCGACCGTGGCTCAGGGTGGCTTCGCTCGTCTCGGTCACGCTCGTCTCGCGGTTAGGAGGGGCCGCC
>JBFFWJ010000377.1:0-4158 GCA_041570315.1 Longimicrobiales bacterium
GACCGCGAGACGCTCCCGCCACAACGAGATCACCGCACAAACCGTCGTACACGTGCCCCGAACGATCCTTGCGACCGATCAGACCCGAAGTCTCGGAGTGGTGACGCCTTGCCGCGCCCAGAGGAAGATCAAAGATCTCCCAGAAATCGCACGAGCTCGTAACGTGCTTGCCCTCAATGCCTTACCGCAGTGACCCGGGTGGGGCTCGAACCCACGACCTACTGATTAAAAGTCAGTTGCTCTGCCAGCTGAGCTACCGGGTCGCACATATCGTAACCCGTTGCGGTCGAACGTTCTAGCGATGATCGCCGCGGCGGCGCATCTGCGGGAGGAGACGCACCGACCGGAGGTCACGTCGTGGCCGGCCAGCCGGCCGCGGTCCCGGCGACGAGCGAGCCGGAGCCGACGAGGCGGCGCTCCGACACACAGCACGCGTCGGAAAGCCCATCGTGGTGCTCGCTCCGGGGGTCCTCGGCCCACCTTCCCACGCCCCCACCGCCAGCGAATCGCAGACCGCCGGAGTCCCGCCGAGGCCAGAAGCTAGGCACGACCGCGCTCTTCGGAAGCCACCCCGTCCCACCGATCGTGCCGCCTTGACTGGCTGGGCGAACACGCCAAGATAGTAGGACGGCCTCCCCGCCCCGGCCTTCTTCTCGAGGGATGCAGCAGGATGACGGTGGTCCGGATCGTTCGGACTCACCTGCCTTCGTCCGAGTCCTTGCGCCCTCCTTCCATGCTCCGGCCCCGCACCCCTTCGCGCGTCGCCGCCGTATGCCAGGATTCCGCGTCTCTCGCGACGATCCCGGGGACACCACGACCGGGCGGGAGAAGCCCGCCGGAGGGACGTTTCCCATGGCTACGAAGCAGAAGGCGACGAAGACGGTCACCCGAAAGAGGAGGTCCGCGCCCACGGCGCTCGAGGCACCGGCACGCGAGGTGACGCCCGACGAGTTCCCCGAGGACACGGCCGAGGCGCTGGTCGAGCAGTACGAGGCGCTCGGCGGTTTGGAGGCCGAGGCGGCGATTCCGAGAATCCCGATTCCCTTCCCGATCCTGCTCCGAGCGAGCGGCACCTACGTGTGGAGCTGGAGCCCCGTCCGTGTGCCGCTTCCCGTACAACCGACCCCGCGCCGCGTGCCCGCTCACGTGGAGGCGACCACACCGGCGCCCACGCTCGGCATCGAAGCGGAGCCCGAGGTCGAAGGGGCCGACGTGGAGCGCGCGGGTCTGCTCCCGATCTGGTTCCCGCGCGAGGAGCTCCGCCTCGACGTCGACGGGATGTATCCCCAGATGGTCGTGAGCGGCACCCTCTACAGCGGGTTCACGCGCCGCATCCACTGGATCGCGAATCTGCGCTCGACGAGCCAGGACCGCTTCGCGGGTCACATCTGGTACAAGGACGGTGACGCCGCCTGGCTCCCACACACGAACGTGACCGTGCAGGTGCAGCGCTCGTGGTACAGCAGCCAGCGCTCGGCGACCGTTCGCTTCACGGGGGGCGGTGCGCCCGACCGCGTGCGGACCTACCGCTGGGACTCAGCTTCGTTCCGGACCGTCGAGTTCGAGTACGACTGGGTTCAGGGCACGAGCGCGCTCACCCGGATCGACACGGGAGATCACCCCAATCGCCCGGCGTCGATGAGGACGGGACTGCTCTCCCTCGAGACCGTGTATCGACGCGCCGGCGCGACCGTGCGCGTGTCTCCGTATGGCGGCCCGATTCCGCTCGCCGGGGCCCGGGCGAATCAGAAGTGGAGCGACGCGGAGATGCACGACGCGATGCAGATCTACTGGTCGCGCTTCGCGAACCGGCCGAAGTGGGCTCTCTGGGTGCTGTTCGCGTCGCTGCACGAGCGGGGCACCTCCCTCGGTGGGATCATGTTCGACTCGATCGGGCCGAACCACCGTCAGGGCACGGCGCTGTTCAACGATTCGTTCATCAGCAACCCGCCGGCCACCGATCCCGCGCCCGACGCGTGGGTGCGGCGGATGAAGTTCTGGACGGCCGCCCACGAGATGGGGCACGCCTTCAACCTCGCCCACTCGTGGCAGAAGGCGATGGTCTATCAGGGCAACGGTCCCTGGATCCCGCTCGCGAACGAGCCGGAGGCGCGGAGCTTCATGAACTACCCGTACAACGTCACGGGCGGTGAGAGCGCGTTCTTCGCGGACTTCGACTTCCGGTTCAGCGACGGGGAGCTGCTCTTCATGAGGCACGCACCCGAGCGCTTCGTCCAGATGGGCAACGCGGAGTGGTTCGACGACCACGGCTTCGAGCAGGCCGAATCGAAGTCGGGTTCTCCGTACCGCCTCGAGTTGCGGACGCACCGGTCGCTGCCGTACTTCGAGTTCCTCGAGCCGGTGATCCTGGAGATGAAGCTGAGCAACGACTCGGCCGACCCCATCATCGTGAACGAGAACGTCCTGGAGACCCCGGGCCTGACGGTGATCGTCAAGAAGCGCGGCCAGCCTGCGCGCCTGTGGCGGCCGTTCGCCGAGTACTGCTTCAACGGGGAGAAGAAGGTCCTCATGCCCGGCCACATGCCCGACGGGACCGGCGAGGCGGTCTATGCGCCGCTCAAGCTGACCGGAGGCGTGGACGGGTGGCAGCTTTCGGAGCCCGGCTACTACACGGTTCAGATCGCGCTGAGGATCGGCGACGAGGACGTCGTCTCCAACGCGTTCGACGTCCGTGTGGCACCGCCGAAGGGCTTCGAGGACGAGCTGCTCGCGCAGGACTTCTTCAACGAAGACGTCGCGCGCGTGCTCACCTTCTCCGGCAGCCGCTTCCTCGAAGGAGCGAACGAGGTGCTCCGGGAGGTCGTGGACCGGATGGGAGACAGCCGCGCCGCGCTGCACGCACAGGTCGCGCTGGCTACGCCGTCCATGACGACGTACAAGCTCCTGACCGCCGACGAGGGGGCACGCACCCCCACCGCGGAGCCAGAGGCTGGGCTGGGCATCGCTCTCGGCAAGATCAAGGCCGCCGAGGCTCGCTCCACTCTCGAAGCCACGCTGATCGAGAAGCGCGACGATGCCGCGGACACCTTCGGACACATCGGCTACGAGCGCTGCGTTCACGCGTACGGTGACTTCCTCGCCGCCGAGGTCGATCCGACGGCGGCCTCCAAGTCCGTGCTGCAGGCCGAGAAGACCCTGGAGGAGCGTGGGGTCATCGAGCACGTGCTCGACGCCATGAAGAAGCGCGCCAAGAGCTACAAGAAGAAGTGAGGCACCGTGTCGAGCGTCGATGAGCCGACCGGCGGCGGGCCCGCCCTGCACGTCGCGCTTCACGACGGCTTCGAGGGTTGGGGCGTCGAGGTGCGCGTGAACGGAAGGGACGTCTACGGGAAGGACGAGGTCTGGACCGATCCTCGGATCGGCCTTGCCGACTCCATCGACGTCGACACGGCGGACCGGCCCGCCACGGTCGAGGTGCGTGTGCCCGATCTGGGCATCACCGGATCCGTGACCGTGGTGGGCCGGGCCATGCGCTACTTGGGAGTCTCGATCGAAGGTGGGATGCTGAGGTTCCGGCAGTCCGCGGTTCCGTTCGGTTACGCCTAGGGGAGGCCGATCCGAGACGGAGGAGCGGTGGGGACCCCAGCATCCCTTCTCACCCGCGCGCTCCGCCGCGCCCGCCTCCGAGCGTCCACAGCGGCAGCGCGACCGCGGCGAGGAGCAAGGCGACGCTGACGGGCGAGCGGAGGAAGACCGTCGGGTCTCCCTGGGACAGGATCAGCGACCGCCGGAAGTTGGCCTCGAGCATCGGCCCGAGGATGAGGCCGAGCAGCACCGGGATCACGGGGTAGCCGAACCGGCGCAGCAGGTAGGCTCCCAGGCCGACCGCGATCGTCAGGTACGCGGCGAAGGAGGTGCCCTCGGACGTGTACGCCGCGACGATCGCGAGCGCGCCGATCGCCGGGAAGACGACGACCCGCGGAAGCCGCGTGATGCCCGAGAACAGGGGCACCAGGAGGAGCCCCAGGAGCAGGATGAGCGCGTAGCTGAGGAAGTACGCTCCGTAGAGCGGGCCGAGCAGGTGGGCCGACTCGCCGAAGAGCTGCGGTCCGGGCGTGATGCCGTGGATGACCAGCCCTCCCAGCATCACGGCGGTGACGGCGTCACCCGGGATCCCGAAGGCGAGGAGCGGGATCA
>JBFFWJ010000378.1:0-4150 GCA_041570315.1 Longimicrobiales bacterium
AGTGGGCGCTGAGCTCGACGGGGCGGGGCGACGAGCCCGGGCGGGGCGCCGACCCGTCTCGTCGGCCCGAGCCGTTTCGGCCCGACCGGAGCCTGATCGACCCGGTGTCCCCCTCCAACCCGGCGATCCTCTGGAACTGGGATCGCTCGCAGCACCTGGCCAACGGGGCCGCGCTGCGCGCTGCCGGGGTCGACTGCTCGGACGGGATCGAGTGCGTGGCGGGCTCCCCCACCGGTCGGGTCAGCGCCGAGGTCGCCGAGTCGATTCGCGGCGCCATCCCCCCGAAGACGATGGAGCAGAAGGTGGCGGAGGGCCGCGCCGCGCTGGCGCGCCTCGCCCAACACGGGGTGACCACCTTCTTCGACATCACGCCGCCCGACCAGGTCGAGGTCTTCCACCGGCTGCGCGAGGCCGGAGACCTCACGGCGCGCGTCAACATGCGCCTCGTGCTCGACACCTGGGACGAGATGCGCGACGCAGGCATCACCGAGGGCTTCGGCGACCGCTGGATCCGCTACCAGGGGCTCAAGGGCTTCGTCGACGGGATCATGGGCGCGTCCAGCGCGCGCTTCCACGAGCCGTATCTCACCACGGGGGTGCGCGGCTCCTGGCGGGACGAGCGCAGCACGGGGTACGTGACCGAGCACGGGTCGGGCTTCATGCCCGAGGGCAACATGCGCCGCCTCGTGTTCGGAGCCGACTCCGCAGGCTTCAACCCGCGCGTGCACGCGATCGGCGACGAGGCCATCGACCGCATCCTCGACATCTTCGAGGAGGTGGGCCGGGTGAACGGTCCGCGCGAGGGCCGCCGCTTCGCGGTGATCCACAACCAGGTGATCCGCGGGCCGGAGACCGCGCGCCGGGAGGCCGCGCTCGGCGTCATCGCCGAGATGCAGCCGTATCACACGATCGACGACATGCGCTGGATGGAGGAGCGCATCGGGGAGCGGGCCCGGTGGGCGTACGCCTTCCGTACCCTGCACGACGCGGGCGTCCTGCTCTCCTTCGGGAGCGACTGGCCCGGCACGAACGCCGCATGGTATACGTCGAATCCGCTGCAGGGGATCTACGCCGCCGTGACCCGGCAGACGCTCGAAGGCACCCCGACCGGCGGGTGGTTCCCCGAGGAGCGGATCGACGTCGAAACCGCGCTGCGCGCCTACACGGTCAACAACGCCTGGGTGGCGGGCGAGGAGGCGTACAAGGGCAAGCTCGCGCCCGGCTTCCTCGCGGACGTCGCGGTGCTGGAGCGCGACCCGTTCGCGGTGGATCCGAGCGAGCTGAAGGACATCGAGGTCGTGCTGACGGTCGTCGACGGCGAGATCGTGTACGAGCGGCCGAGGACATGAGGCCGGCTCTCGCGGCCCTCGCGCTCATGCTCGCCGGATGCGCCGGAGCGGGGGCGCCCGCCGCGCCCGCTCCGCCCGCGGACCCCGCCGACATCGTGTTCGCGCCCGAGCTCGCCGTCGACCTGTCGGAGTTCGAGCTGACGGACTCGGGGCTGTACGTCCAGGAGGTCGAGGTCGGCCAGGGGCCGGTGGCGCGAAGGAACAGCAGGGTCTGGATCCGCTACGTGGGCTGGCTCGCCGACGGCACCGTCTTCGACACGAACGTCGGAGGCGAGCCCTACCATCTCCGGCTGGGCGGCAACGAGGTGATCCAGGGCTGGAACGAGGGGATCGTCGGCATGAGGCGGGGTGGCCAGCGGCGCCTCGTCGTGCGCCCGAGCCTTGCCTACGGGTCGCGGGCCCGCGGGCGGGTGCCGCCCGGGGCGACGCTCGTCTTCCACGTCGAGCTCGTCGACGTCGACTGATCGCGACGCCTCGTCGGGGGCGTGCCGCTCGGTCAATCGAGGAAGAGGAGCTCGCTCCGCGTCGTCGCGCCCGGCCCGATCTCGAGCCAGCTGTGTCCGTCGACCGCCTCCCAGACCGCACCGCTCTCGGGTGCCTCGGAGGCGAGCACGACCCCGTCGGGGGCGAACGGTGGGCGCTTCGCCACGTACAGGGAGTTCGTCATCAGCACCGTGCTGCTTCTCGCGGCCGCGATGCGCTCCCCGTCGCTCAGCACCATGTTGAGCTGGGCCTCCTCCCTGCCGACCCGGTGGCGGACCGTGCGCGCCACCACCTCCAGCGCCTCGGTCGGCGAGGCCCCGTCGCGCAGCGCCGCGACCGCGAGCAGGAAGAGCGTCTCCGAGTCCGAAGCGCCGCGCAGCTCGGCGTAGAGATCGTCGGGCAGCGCGGCGCGCAGCGCGCGCATGTGCGAGCGGCGAAAGTCGGGCACGAAGCCGTTCAGCACGAAGCACCAGCGCTCGAAGACCAGGGGCAGGAGCCCCGTGCGATCGACGGGGATTCCGGGCGTCGAGTTCCTGAGGGCGGCGACGATGCAGCCCGACCTGATCGCGGCCAGGGCGCGGGGCAGATCGTCGTCCTGCCAGATGGGCCTGGTCTCCGCCAGGCGGGCAGGCCGCCCGTCGCCGTACCACACGACCCCGTACCCGTCGGCGTTCACGGACCCGGACAGCAGCTCGGCCGGCGCCCAGCTCTGCTCGAACAGGGAGTGGTCGCCGTCGAACACGAGGTGGCGAGGCGAGATGGGCTCTCCCACGTAGGCGATCAGCCGGCACACGGCGCCCCCCCGCGCCCGAGCAGCTCCGCCAGCAGGCCGAGGTCGACGTTGCCGCCGCTCAGCACGACCACGACCGGACGGTCGCCCGTCGGGATCCTGCCCGAGAGCAGACCGGCGAGGCCCGCGGCGCCGGCCGGCTCCGTCAACAGCTTCGTCCGCTCGAGCAGGAGCGCGAGCGCAGAGACGATCTCGTCGTCGCTCACGAGCACGACGCCGCGGGCATGCGCCGCGAGGATCGCGTGGTTCAACACCCCGGCCATCGGCGCCCCGAGCCCGTCGGCGATCGTCGTCACGCTGTCGAGGTGGACCGCGCCGCCCCGCTCGAGGCTCCGGTGCATCGCGGCCGCCCCTTCCGGCTCGACGCCCCACACGTCCACGTGCGCGCCCACGGCCGCGACCGCCGCGGCGATCCCCGAGGCGAGGCCTCCCCCGCCCACGGGGACGACGATCGCGCCGGCGTCCGGCAGCTCCTCCAGAATCTCGAGGCCGCAGCTCGCGTGCCCGGCCACGACCTCCACGTCGTCGAAGGGATGCACGAACGTCAGGCCGCGCTCCTCCGCGAGCTCGAGCACGCGCTCGAAGGCCGCGCGGGCGTCGCCGTGCAGCACGACCTCCGCACCGTACGCACGGCTGGCTCGCACCTTGGTGGGCGACGCCCCCTCGGGCATCACCACGAGGCTCGGCACCCCGGCGGCGGAGGCGGCCCACGCGACGGCCTGGGCGTGGTTGCCCGCCGAGATCGTCGCGACGCCGCGGCCACGCTCCTCGTCGCTCAGCCGGAGGAGGCGATGCAGCGCGCCCCGCACCTTGAAGGCGCCGGTCCTCTGGAGGTTCTCGCACTTCAGGTAGACCGGCGCGCCGACGCGCCGGGACAGGAGGCGGGAGGGGACGAGGGGCGTGCGGTGCAGGCTGCCGGCGATGAGCCGGCGGGCGTCCTCGAGGGCCCCCAGCGGGATGTCGGTCCGGGTCATGGTGGCGCCATGATGTCGAAGTCGGGCCGCGGCGTCTACGTCTCGGGCGAAGCCTGCCTACGTCGGTTGGACGATTGCTCCCCCGACCGATGCACGTGTACGTTGGCCGCGGATCCTCCCGTCGGATTTCCGCCTTCATCGTGAGGCCCGCCATGCGCGCAGGAAACTCAGGACTCGTAGCGGTAGCGTTCGCCGTGCTTCTCCTCGTCTTTGCCGGTCCCGCGGCGGCGCAGAGCACGATCACCGGCCGGGTCGTCGACGACGCCACGGGCCAACCGATCAACCTCGCCGCCGTCTCGGCCGCCGGCCGCGCGGTTCCAACGAACCAGCAGGGCTCCTTCACGCTCTCGGTGCCGCCGGGCCGTCATACGGTGACGGTATCCGTGATCGGGTATCAGGACGGCACCGCGGTCGTCAACGTCGCGTCCGGCGCCTCCGCGACCGTCGAGATCCGGCTCACGCAGACGGCGCTTCTCCTGAACCCCCTCACGGTGACGGCGACGCGGCAGCAGTCGCAGCGGTCGATCTCGGCGCCTGCGGCGGTGAACGTGGCG
>JBFFWJ010000379.1:0-4146 GCA_041570315.1 Longimicrobiales bacterium
CGTGGAGGACGAAGTTGGCGGCCCTCCCGGTCACGCCGTGATAGTGCGGAATCCGGTACGTCGCCCGCTTCATCCGTGGGTGATCCTCGACGTACGCCTTGAGGTCGTCGAGCGACTTGCCGGTCCTGTCGAGGCAGTCGGCGAACTCCTGACGGGCCTTCACACGCGCCGAGCCGAGCGCCATCTGGACACGGCTGTGGGCGATCACCTCACCGTCGCCCGACGTTTCGATCGGGAGGAAGATCATGCCCGGGAACGTCTCGACGACCCTGGCCTGCGCACCGTCCGACTGCGAGCTCGGCATGCAGGTGAAGGGCTTGAGGCTCAGGACCATGTGCGTGAGGTGGTTCCGATGGTAGTAGATGTTCTCGGCGATCTCGAGGTGCCCCTCGCCGGACATCGTGCGCCAGTTCCAGAACGGACGAGCGAGCTTCTCCATCTCGTACTGGTCGCACATCTCGTGCAGCACGTTGTCGGTCGCGACGAGGAGCCTGTCGTTCTCACGCTTGAGGATCTTCTCGGCGAGCGTGAGCATGCCCTGCTTCCGATAGTACTTGTAGAGGTGCTCCAGCTTGCCCTCGCCGTTCTTGCGGATGCCCTTCTTGTCGCGCGTGGACTGCTTGTGCATGAAGAGCATGTAGGTGAGGCGGGTGAAGAGCGAGCGGTCGGCGTAGACCTCGGCCCCCTCCTTCACGAGGAACTGGTGCATGTGGAAGTTCCCGGCTCCCTCCGTCGACTGAGCCCAGAACTCGCCGATCATCTTCACGATCGGGCGCACGCGGAAGTTGTCGACCTCGACCTCGTCGTAGATCCGGAACGCCTCCTGCATGGCGTTGGGGACGTCCTTGCCGCCCAGCATCTGGATGAACTTGCCGAGGTAGTTCGCCGTGCTCTCGAGCCTCGTGCCCTCCAGGAAGCCGAGGCGCGAGTCCTTCACCTCGAAGGGCCGGTTGCCCTCGATGAAGTCCGCCAGGCGGCCGATCACCTTCTGGGTCGCCGCGTCGACCGATCCGGGCTCGCGCTCGTACGCCTTCACCTTGTATTGGAACTGGTTGATCACGTCGGCCATGTTGAAGGCGGAGACCAGGCCCAGGAAGAAGTCCAGGTTCATGTCGAGACCCGACTTCTGGCCCGTGGACTGGTCGATGCCGTCGTCCATCCCGAAGAGCAGGATCCGGAAGCCGTCGAAGCCCGCGTTCTGCAGCGCGAGGCGATACTCGGACTCGTACATCCCGAAGCGGCACGTTCCGCAAGACCCGGCGGTCACGAACACGTGCTTGTCGATGATGTCCTGGCGGCTCATGCCGCTCTCCTCGAGGTCCTCCACGTACTTCACGAGGTTGCCGACGGTGAAGTACGTCGGGTTGCACTGGCCGTTGTTCCCGTACTGCTTGGCTCGCTCGTACCCGTCGATCGAGACGTTGGGGAGCGCCCTGCAGTCGTAGCCGAGGCGCCGCAGCGACGCCTCGACCAGCCTGTCGTGGCGGGGCGAGAGGCCACCCAGCAGAACGGTGGTGTTCGCCCGCTGATCCTCGGTGAAGACGTGCTCCACCGGGCGGCGGAAGTGCTCGATGGGATCATACGAGATGCCGTGGCGCTCGCCGAGCTCACGCCGCTTGAGCTCGAGCTGGACCAGCCCCCCGGGGGGCGCGGTTCCGTTGGCCTGGCCGTTCGTGGGGGATGCGTCTGGAAGCGACGCAGTGCTCGCCGTGGTGCGCGTCTCGCTCTCGACGTTCATCGGGCACTCCTGCCGACGGTGTCCGCGTTATGTCACCTCATCCCGGCGGCCGGAGTCGAAGCAGGCTGGGCGGACCTGCGTCCCCCCCGACCGTGCCGTGCTATGGATACACCGATGCATCGCAGCGCACCATACGTCCGGGCCATACGTCACTTGACGTAGGCCCGCCGGAGGGATCACGCCGGGGCGCTCGATGACGGGGACTCCCAGCCTCAGGCGCTCGGCGATCGGCCACCGGGATCGGTCGTTTCTGAGCATAGGCTGCGCCCATCCGCTCCGCAACAGCCTATTCGCGAGGAGAGCGCCCGCCCATTTCGTCCCACCCTGGAGCCGTAGCGCGACCGCTGCGCCCGGAGACCGAATGCGAGGCCGACCGCCCGCCGCGTCCGCCCGGCCCGGGAGGCGGGCGCGCACGGACTCCGGCGGGGGACCGGGCTCGGGGGTCAGGGATCGAGGTCGAGCGTGGCCCGGGCCGCGTTCCTGGGCAGACCCTCCCACTCGACGTTCGCACTCGACACTGTGCCGCAGAGGGGGTTCAGCAGGGTCGAGGGGAGAACACCCTTACCGCGCCCGAAGTACTCTAGCTCGAGCGTGTCGCCGATGTTCATCAGGCTCCGGTGCGCCGACGTCACCGGCAGGCTCACCGCGATCGTGTCGGGGGGCGGACTACCGGGGGCGTTGGCGGTGTCGGAGAGCATGGTGGCGCCCAGGAGCAGCACGGAGCCCGGCGTGATCAGGCGAAGCCGGTGCAGCTCGGCATAGCCGGTGACTCCGTCACCCGTGAGGTTGTGACGCGTCTCACCGTTCACGCTGGCCGCCCCGCCGTAGGCGAAGAGGGTGTCCAGATCGTTGAGGATGCCATCGGTGATGGGGAGCAGGAAACGGTAGTTCCCGTTGTCGGTGTCGACGCAGTTCCCGGCGGCTCCATTCGTGGACACGAAGACCTTTTCGGCCGGCGACGGCACCCCGAAGCCGTACGTGACCGGCCCGGAAAGTGGGGCGAGCGCAGGCCCGTCGGACGCGAAGGAGCCCGCCCGGGCGGACGCCACGCCCGGTGCGGCCGGCCGCGCGCGCAGCCCCGCGGCCGAAAGGAGCTCGGCCTCCAGTCGCTCGAGGGAGAGCGCTTGCTCCTCTCGCGCGACCTCGGCCGCTCCTCCCAGATCGGTGGGCACCTCGGAGCAGGCGGCCCCCACAGCGACGAGGGCCAGGATGAAGGGGACTCGCATGCACATGGCTTGACCTCCAGATTGACGACGATGTCCGGTCGGGCGGGCCCCCTGCCTCGCCCGTTCGTTACCTCCTGGCGCGGTCGCCGCCCCGAAGTGGACATCGGGGGACGTCGGCCACGCCCAGCCGAACGGTCGCGCCCCATGCACGACGCCTCCCGGGACGAGCAGGTCGAAGCGCTCTACGGCGAGCTACGCACGCTGGCGCGGAGCCATCTCCGCAGCGAGCGGTCCGAGCACACGCTCACCCCGACCGCCCTGGTCAGCGAGGCGTACCTCCGCCTCGCCCGGGCCCGACGGCTCGACCCGGCCGAGCGCACGCTGTTCCTCGGAGCGGCCTCGAGAACGATGCGGCGGGTCCTCGTGGACCATGCCCGCCGGCGCAGCCGACTGAAGCGGGGAGGAGACCGAACGTCCGTGCCGCTCGAAGACGTGGCGGCCTGGCTCACCGACGAGCAGGCCGAGGAGCTGGTCGCCCTGGACGAGGCGTTGGACCGGCTCGCCGCGGCGAGCGCGCGATCGGCGCAGGTGGTGCAGCACCGCTTCTTCGGCGGCCTGAGCCTTGAGGAGACCGCCGAGCTTCTCGGCCTGTCGGTCAAGACGGTGCAACGGGATTGGCTCGCGGCCAGGGCCTGGCTGCGCAAGGAGATCGCCCGGGACGTGTCGCTGACGTGACGCCGGACATGTCCGGCGTGGGCCCCGCGCGGCGCCAGGAAGGGCCGGAGGCGTGCGATCGTACGACGTCGAGAGGACGATGGACGGAGAGACCTGGACGAAGCTCGAGGAGCTGTTCGCGACGGCGCTGGATCTGGAGCCGGAACGTCGCCAGCCGCTGATCGACGAGTTGGCGGCCGAGGATCCGGAGCTCGCGCGCGATCTCGCCGCCATGTTGTCGGCCCACTTCGGGGACGGCCTCGGCATCGAGCGGCGGGTGTCGGGCGACGGTCCCCCGCACTCCGGCCCCCTGGCGGGCGCGGAGCTCGAGCCGGGCGCGGTGCTCGGGCGGTACCGCGTCGAGGGGCCCATCGGCCGCGGAGGGATGGGTGAGGTCTATCGCGCCGTTCGTGACGACGGCCAGTTCGACCGGGTGGTCGCGGTCAAGCTCCTTCGGCCGGGTTATCTGGCCGCCGAGATGGCCCGGCGCTTCCGCCTCGAGCGTCACATCCTGGCGCGGCTGGCCCA
>JBFFWJ010000380.1:0-4146 GCA_041570315.1 Longimicrobiales bacterium
CGAGCCGCCGCCACAGCTCCTCGTTCAGCGGGAGGCTCGACCAGAACGTCGTGATGTCGGGCAGGACGGCGTTGTAAGCTTCGCGGAGCTCCGGGCTCTCGGCCACGGACATGAGATGCGTGGCGGGCGTGATGCGCTCCGAGAGCCGCTCGACCGCCGCGTCCAGGCGCCCGAGCGTGTTGTCCCACGTCGGCGGGGATGCCTCCGCGCACAGGCCGTCCACTTCGGCCCGGGCGCGCGCGAGCGCCTCCCGGATGCCGGGCTCGACGTGCTCGGACCGGATCTCGTGAAAGGGGATCCGGAAGTCGCCGGACAGGAGCGGGTTCGGTTCTGTGGTCATGGGGTGTCGACGGGAAGCGCCTTTCGAAGGGCCGGAAGTTGCGAAAGCGCCCCTCCGGGGACCAGGCCTCCCGGCACCCCAGGCCCGCGGGGTCGCGTCGGGCCTCCGAGGCGGGCGGGGCGGCGCGCCGCGATCCCGAACCGCGGCATGGGCGCCGCCGCGCGTTGCGCGGGCGTCCGCGCCCTGCCCGGTGAGCCTCCCGACGCGTTGAGGTACCCACCGGGTCGGTCTATCTTCACCGGCCCCGTCCCCGGGGCCGAACCTCCGTGCCCTCGCCACCCGGAGCCGCGTTGAGCGCCACGCCCGCCCGACCCCCGCCACGGATCGCCGGCCGCCTGCTCAGGCCGGCGGTGACGCTGGCGCTGCTCATGGCGTTGACGCAGCTCACCTTCGTGGTGGTTTCGCCGACGCTGGAGGATGGGCGCCTGGCGATCTTCCTGGGCTTCGTGCTCCTTTCGGCGTCGGTTGCGGGCTCGCTCGCGTCCGCGCTCGGGCTGCCCCGCATCACGGGCTTCATCGTCATCGGGATCGTCGTGGGCCCCTCGGTGCTCGGTCTCCTGCCCGCGGACGCCGTCTCCGACCTGGGCCTGATCGATCTGTTCGCGCTCGCGCTGATCGCCATGCTCGCGGGCGGCGAGCTCCGCGTCGAGGCGCTGCGTCCCCAGGCGAAGACGATCCTGATCACGACGCTCGCCATCACCGCGGTCGTGTGGGTCGGCGTCGCGGCCGTGGTGATCGCGGTGAGCCCCATCACGCCGTTCCTCGCGGAGCTTCCCCTGCAGGGGGTGATCGCGATCGCGCTGCTGCTGGGGGTGTGGGCGGCCAACTCCTCGCCCGACCTCACGGTCGCGGTCATCGAGGAGAAGCACGCCGAGGGCCCGCTCGTCGAGGTCGTGCTCGGCGTGACGATCGTGAAGGACGTGGTCGTGATCGTCCTCTTCACGCTGACGCTGGCCCTCGTCACCCCGCTGCTCGACGCGAGCCGCCCCTTCTCGCTCGAGGCCCTGCTCGTGCTGGCGCGGGAGATCGGCGGCGCGCTCGTTCTGGGCGCGGGCATGGGGTGGGTTTTCTCGCAGTACCTCGGCGGGGAGGGCACGAACCCGCGGTCGCCCTTCGCGACCTTCCTGTTCGCGTACGTCATGGTGGTCCTGACCGAGGAGCTGCACCTCGAGCTCCTGCTGACCGGGGTGGCGGCCGGCTTCGTGATCGAGAACCTGTCGCCCGCGGGCGACCGCATGATCCAGGGGATCCGCTCCGTGGCGGTGGTCGTGTTCGCCTTCTTCTTCACGATCGCGGGGGCCCGCCTGGAGCTCGCCGCGGTCGGCCGCTTCTGGATCGCGGCCGGCCTGATCTTCGGCGCGCGCCTGTGGCTGACGCGCTGGGCCGGCATCCGCGGCATGAGGCTGTCCGGCACCGGAGACCACGTCCGCCGCTACGGGTGGCAGGGCCTGATCTCCCAGGGCGGCGTCTCGCTCGGCCTCATCCTGCTCATCGACGAGAGCTTCCCGGACATCGGGCCGAGCATCGTCGCGCTCGCCATGGCGGTGATCCTGGGCAACATCCTGGGCGGGCCGGTGCTCCTGGGCCGCGCGCTCGCCGTGCCCGTGCCGGAGGAGGCGGACGCCGGCAAGGGCGCGGCGCCGGACGTGCCGGAGCCGGCGGCCCCCGCCTGACGCCGATGGCGCGACACGGGCGTGGTCACGAGCACGCGCACGACCACACGGACCGACCGACGGCTCACGGCCCGCCGGGGCTCGCCGGACGCGGCGACGTGGGCCGCCGGCTCGGGTGGGTGCTCGGGATCACCGGCGCCTTCATGGTCGCGGAGATCGTCGGCGGGCTGCTCTCCAACTCCCTCGCGCTGCTCGCCGACGCGGGCCACATGTTCACCGACGTGGCGGCCCTGGGGCTGTCGGTGTTCGCGATCCGCCTGGCGCGCCGCCCCCCCAGCGAGCGGCGCACGTACGGCTACGTCCGCCTCGAGATCCTGGCCGCGCTGGTCAACGGGGCCACGCTCCTGGTCATCTCCGGGCTCATCGTCCTGGAGGCCTGGGAGCGCGTTCGGGAGCCCGAGGAGATCCGGGGCGGGATCATGCTGGTCGTGGCGGCGCTGGGCCTGATCGTCAACGCCGTGGGCGCCTTCGTCCTGCACGGCCACGCGCACGACAACCTCAACGTGCGCGGCGCCTACCTGCACGTGCTCGGCGATCTGCTGGGGTCGGTGGGCGCGCTGCTCGCGGCGGTCATCGTGCTCACCACCGGCTGGACGCTCGCCGACCCGATCGTGTCCATCGCGCTCGCGCTGCTGATCGTCGTCAGCGCGTGGCACCTCGTGCGCGAAGCCACCGACGTCCTGCTCGAGTCCGTCCCGCCGCACATCGAGATGGAGGCCGTGCTCGACGGGCTCGGGGAGATCGCCGGGCTCGAGGACGTGCACGACGTGCACGTGTGGACGCTCACGAGCGGCTTCGTGGCGCTCTCGGCGCACGGCGTCATCGACGATCCCCTCGAGCACACCCGGATCCTCGAGGAGGTCCGCGATCGGATGCGCGGGCTCGGGATCGAGCACGTCACCTTCCAGATCGAGCTCAGGCCCCTGTATCAGCTGCCGACCGCGAGGGACCTCGACGCCGGAGGCGAGCCCTGACACGCTCGCGTTGACTTGGGGTCGGCCGGATTTATTTTCGCGACAACGTGGCCCGCGGCGAGCCGGCGAGCGCCGTCCCTTGCGGGGCCCCCTGGCGCGGAGGCGCTCAGATGAAAACGGCCGTCCGGCTCGAGATCGACGAGCTCGAGCCCCGGATCCTCTCCTTCGGAGACGACGAGATCGACGAGGACGGGGAGTTGGACGACGAGGACTGGGACGACGACGACGACTGGGACCTCGACGAGGACGACGACGAGGAGGACGAAGGGGACGACAACGACCAGGAGGAGGACTGGGAGGAAGACGACGACGAGTGGTGAGCGAAGTCCGTCCGGCCCTCAGTCGAACTCGAAGACGGGGTCCGCCTGCTCGTCGGGCTGCAGGCGCCCCGACCGGATCTTCGCCTTGAAGTAGTTCTCCCCTCGCACCGCCCCTCCGGCCAGCCTGCGCAGCATCGCGATCTGGCCGACGTGCGTGAGCGCGTCGGCGACAGGGCCCTGAAAGAGGCGCGCGGCGGGGCGGGCGAGGGGAGCGCCGGAGGAGAGGAAGGCGTCGAAGGCGCCCAACGCCTCGAAGAACCGGGCGACCTGACGGTCCCAGTCGTCCGAGGGCGTCTCCGTCCAGCGCTGCCGGCCCTCGGCGATGCTCAGGCCCCACTCCATGAGATCGCCCAGGTGGCCCACGATCTCCACCGGCGTGCGCGTCGCGTCGCCGACGCGGAAGCCGGCGAAGTCGGTCGGTGGGTCCCGCAGGGCCTTGCTCGCTCGGTAGGCCAGGGTGGCGAGCGCGTGCCGCAGCAGGTCCCGATCGGTCGTCGTGTCCATGCAGGTAGCCTAGGGCTCCTGCGCTCCGGCGCAACGCCACCCGGGGGGACGCGGCCGCGAAGGGGTGGCCCGGGACTCGGGGCGCGTGCACCTTTGGCCGCCCGTCGCCTTCCCGCCCGATCCGATCGGACGCCTCGATGCGCACCATCTTCCCGACCCTGTCGATCGCGTGCGCCGTCTCCTGCGCGGCGCCGCTCCCCGCAACCGCCCAGATCCCCACGCCGGAGTCGGTCCTCGGCTACCGGGTCGGCTCGGACTTCGAGCTCGCCGACTACGAGCAGGCGCTGGACTACTTCCGGCGGCTCGACGCCGCCTCGGACCGCATCGAGCTGCGA
>JBFFWJ010000381.1:0-4146 GCA_041570315.1 Longimicrobiales bacterium
GCGTCAGGTCGGGGCGTCCGGCCGGCCAGGCGGTCTACCCCGCTTGGGCGGTCCGCGACGGGGCCGGTCGAAGTCCACGCGCACGGCGCGGCCCTTGATCGTGGTGCCGTTGATGGCCCGGATCACCTTGCGGGCCACGGCGTCGTGCACCTCCACGAGGGAATGGCTCTCCCGGACCTCGATCCGGCCCACGGCGTCTCCGCCGACGCCGGCCTCTCCGGTGATCGCACCGACGAGATCTCCCGGGCGCACGCCGTCGCGCTCTCCGATTCCGAAGAAGAGCTTGGCCCAGGCCGGCACCGCGGCCGGCCGGGTCGGGGTCTCGGCGGGCCGCCGGTCGACGGCCGCCTTCTGGCGGCCCTGGGAGCGGAGTAGGGCGACCGCGGCGGCGGCCACCTGGGCCGGGTCGTGCTCCTCGATCAGGGGCTCGAGGGCGGCGAGATAGGGAGCGGTGTCCTCCTCGGCGAGGGCGCGCTCGAGCATGTCTCTCAGCTCCGCCACCGCGCTGCGCGGTGGCGGTGGCGGGGGGTAGGGGACGGTCCGGTAGCCGGTCGCCCGGCCGAGCGACTTGAGGTGGGGCAGCTCCCGTGGGAGCACGACCACGACGCCGCCCTCGGAGATCGAATGCCGCCGATCGAGGTCGTCCGGGCCCGCGGGCGGGTCCGCGCTGACCACCACGAGTCCCGCGGTCCCCTTGGCCGCCCCTCGCGCCTCGAGCGCGTCCACGCCGAGCCACACGGGTGCGTCGCCGTCGCCTGGCGCGCCCACCCCGAAGCCGTGCAGCGCGAGGAAATCCCCCACGTCGGCGGCCCGGTCCTCGCTGCGACAGAAGACGAGGACGTGGCGCGCGCCTCCGGCCAGCAGCTCGGCGACCACCGCGAGCGTCCCGGCCTCCCGGGGCTCGGCGACGATGCGGAAGCGCACCTCGCCGCGGTCCGGTGCGGCGTCGACGGGAGGCGGCGGGATGGTGACGGCCCGCTTGACGTGGCGCTCGACGAGGTCGGACACCCCGCTCGTCACCGGGAGCGCGCTCACGACCCGCTGCGTCTCCGCATCGAGGTAGTCCAGGACCCGCTCCACGTCCGCGAGCCCACCCAGGCTCTCGATCATCTGGGCCTGATCGACGACGACGACGCGGACGTTGGCGAGCGCGAGCGCCCCCTCGGCCACCGAGGACAGCACGTCCTGGGGCGTCGCGAACAGGACGTGGGCGCGCGCCGGCAGGACCCACGAGGCGCCGAGCGCCGCCACGGCGTGACCCGTCGACAGGGCGATTCGGGCCGTGGACTCCGCGAGGCGGTCGGCGGCTTCCCGGGTCGCGCTCAACACCAGGAGGCGCGGCGGAGCGTCGTCCACCTCGATTCGCTCCAGGAGTCCGACGCTCCACGCCACGAGAAGCCCGCTCCCCGGACCGGCGGCGAGCACGAGGTTGTTGCCCTTGCGCAGCACCGGGACGGCGGCCGCCTGAAGCGGGGTGGGCCGCTCGATGCCCTCCGCGGCGAGCGCCTCGACGAGCTCGTCGGCGACGCCGAGGTCTTCGAACGATTCCACGGCCGCCGTCAGGACGGCTCGCCCGAGCCCGGGCCGCCTTCGTCGCCGGGCTCGTACGGGAGCCGGTTCAGGAAGCGCTGCACCTCGTAGTCGAGTCGCGACGTGCGCAGGCGGTCCGTGTTCGCCACGACCTCGGTGTGGGGTCCGTGTCGGTGCACCGAAAGCGTGACGGTCCCCTCGGTCCCCCGGTAGGTCGCGCCGTGCGCGGACTCCTTGGACCGGCTGAGGCCCACCATCTCGGGGAGGAAGCTCTCGGCCTCCTCCAGGACCCTCTTCGGCGACGCGGCGGTCTTTCGCTGATAGCCGGCCATAGCTCCGATCTGTCCGAGTCTTCTCGACCTGCGCCCGCTCGCTGCGCGGGCCTGCCCCTAGGATTGGTGAAGAAAGGTGCTCAGCCGGGATCGGTTGTGGAACCCCTGCAGCCGGGCGGAGCCGCGGACGAGCGTCGGCGCCTCGAGCACCCCGGCCGCGATCGCGATCGCCCTCGCGTCGGCGACGTCCGCCTCGTACCGGTCGACGTCCAGCGCCGCCTTGGTCTCCGAGGCGTCCAGGCCCGCCTCGCGCGCGATCCCCACCAGGACGTCGATCCGCCCGATGTCCCGCCCCTCGAGCAGATACGCCTCGAAGAGGCGGTTGCGGACGCCCGCGCCCGCGCCACGGCCCTGGGCCAGCAGGTGGAGCTCGTGGGCCTTCCTGCTCCAGGGCACGAGCGATGGCGGCTCGAGCCGGATGCCGTCCCTCGCGCCGAGAGAACGGGCCTCGGCCCAGCGGGCCGCGAGGGCGGGATCGTCGACGGAGACCAGCGGCGCCGGGGGCGGGCGGAGCTCGAACGGAGAGCGGCGGACCGCTTCGGCCGCGGCGGAGTCCAGGGCGCCGAGCTCGAGCTCGAGCAGATAGGACAGCGGATCGACGAAGTCGAACCAGAGCGCGGTGGGTTCGGACGGCATGGTGGCCGAAAGGTCACCTCACGCGGCCCTTGCGAGAAGCGGCGCTTGCTTTGACGAAGCCACCGGGGACGCGATATTGCGGGCCCGCAGAGCCACCTCGAGGTACCGCGCATGCCCTTCAGCTCCAACATCGAGAAGCTCCAGCCCTCGGCGACGATCGCGGTAAGCACGCTCGCGAAGAAGCTGGCGGGGGAGGGTCGGGACATCCTGAACCTGAGCGCCGGAGAGCCGGACTTCGACACGCCGGCCTTCATCTCCGATGCCGCCGTGGCCGGGATCCGGGCGGGGGGCACCCGCTATACGCCGCCGGCCGGCATTCCCGAGCTGCGGCGGGCGATCGCGGGGCGGCTGAGCGAGCGCGCGGGCCGCCCCGTGGACTGGGAGGGCGTGGTGGTGACGGCGGGGGCGAAGCAGGCGCTGTTCAATGCGATCTTCTCGCTGTTCGGGCCCGGAGACGAGGTGCTCGTGGCCGCGCCCTACTGGACGACCTACCCGGCCCTGGTCGCGCTCGCTCGCGCGGAGCCGATCGCGGTCTTCGGACCGGAGGGCAGCGACTTCAAGATCGCCCCCGCCGAGCTCGAGCGAGCCGCGACCGAGCGGACGCGGGGGCTCATCGTGAACTCGCCGAGCAATCCGACGGGCGCGGTCTACTCGGCCGCCGAGCTCGCCGGGATCGCCTCGTGGTGCCGCGACCGCGACGTCTGGCTCATCAGCGACGAGATCTACCGAAGCATCCACCATGACGGGCTCGAGCCCGCTCCCGGCCTTCTCACGCTCGCGCCGGAGGTTCTCGGCCGGTGCGTCCTCATCGACGGGGCGTCGAAGAGCCACGCGATGACCGGATGGCGGATCGGGTTCTCCTACACCGAGCCCGAGCTGTCGAAGAAGCTCACGGCCCTGCAGAGCCAGGTCACGTCGAACTCGGCGACCCCGTCGCAGCTCGCGGCGCTGGAGGCCTTCGCCAACGTCGAGGCATCGTCCGCCGCGCTGTCCGAGATGGGTGCCGCGTTCCGTCGCCGGAGGGACCTCGTGTGCGCGCGGATGGACGAGCTGCTCCCGGGGGTGCCGTACGTCCGTCCCCAGGGCGCGTTCTACCTGTACTTCAGGGTGGACGGGCTCTTCGGGGGAGAGGTCGACAGCGCCACCGCCTGGTGCTCGCAGCTCCTTCGCCGGCAGGGGGTCGCGCTGGTGCCGGGGGCGGCCTTCGGAGACGACCGCTGGGTCCGCATGAGCTTCGCTTCGGCGGACGACGTGCTGGAGGAGGCTCTCTCCCGGATCGCCGCGATGGTGGGAGCCGGCTCGGCCGCGTGAGACGGGCGGCGGCCCGGGCCCGCGGAGGCGGGGGCTCGGGCCCGCGGGGCTACACCAGCGCGCCGAGCACGGTCCTCGCCGCGCGCTGTGAGGCTCCCACGTACGATCCGCCGAACAGGTTGACGTGCACGAGCAGGTAGTAGAGCTGGTAGAGCGAGCGGCGGTAGGCTCGGTACGCTTCGCTGATCCCGCGCGCCTCGTCGTAGGCCGCGTAGAAGCCCGCTCCGAACCCTCCGAAGAGCTCGGTCATCGCGAGATCGACCTCCCCGTCCCCGCGGTACACGGCGGGGTCGACGAGCGCGGGCTCTCCGCCTTCGGTCGTGAAGGTGTTGCCGGA
>JBFFWJ010000382.1:0-4144 GCA_041570315.1 Longimicrobiales bacterium
AGCAAGGTCATATACCACCTGCGACGATCGCTGGGCCCCGATGCCATCCTGGCCCACGGCGACCAGGTCGGGATATCCCGGGAGCACGTGTGGTGCGACGTCGCGGCGTTCGAGGAGGCCCTCGAGAGTGGACGGATGGAGGATGCGCTCGCCCTGTACCGTGGCGAGCTGCTCGAGGGCTTCCACATTTCGGGCTCGACCGAGTTCGACCACTGGTCCGATGTCGAGCGCAGCCGGCTGCGACGAAGGGCAGTCGCGTCCGCCTGGGAGCTCTCCTCCGTCGCCGAGAAGGGCGGAGACGGAGCGCGGGCGACGAAATACGCGCGGCAGGCCGTCGAGTGGGCTCCGAGGGATGAGTCCGGCCTTCGCCGTCTCCTGACCCTTCTCCAGCGCCGCGGCGAGCGCGCGGAGGCGTTGAGGGTCTTCGAGTCCTTCTCCCGAAGACTCCGACAAGACTACGAGATCGGTCCTTCCGGTCCGACGCTCGAGCTCGTCGACGCCATTCGTTCCGGGTCCCTGTCGTACGATCTGGCGGAGGCCGCGCCCGCCCCCGAGCCCGGGTGGCCGGGATCCGAATCCGCGAGCCCCGGGGATTCGACCCCGGAGCAGGTGGCCGGGTCGGGACCTCCGCCGAGGTCGTCACTGCGGTCCCCTGCCGGCCCGCATCGGCACTCGCGGCCTCGTTGGAGGTTCGTCACGGCGGCGCTCGCGATCGGGCTGGCCGGGGTGTTCGCACTGTCTCGCTCCGATCTCGCCCCGTCCTCGGGTGTGGACGAAGCGTCCGAAGCTCCGCGGGTCCTCGTGACCGAGTTCGACGAGCGAACCGGAGAGGAGCTCGCCGTCGTCGTCACCGAAGCTCTTCGCGTGGACCTGTCCCAGTCGCGCGCGCTCGACCTGGTCGAACGGCCGGAGATCACCGAGACGCTCGCGCTCATGGGCCTGGGGCCCCGCGCGCACATCTCGGGGGAGGTCGGTCGTGAGATCGCGATGCGCGACGGGCTCGAGGCCTTCGTGGAAGGTGCGGTCGCGCGTGTGGGCACGGGGTACATCATCACCGCAGCGATCCGGGCAGGAAGCGGCGCACACCTCATCGGGACCTTCCGTGAGTCGATCGACGGTCCGGACCAGGTCATCGCGGCCATCGATCGACTGTCCCTCGGCATACGGGAAGCGCTCGGCGAGGCCGTGGGCACGAATGGGGCGAGCCTACCGCTCGAGCGTGTCACGACCCCTTCGATCGAGGCTCTCACGCTGTATACGACAGCGGTCAGGGCGTTCGACCGGTTCGACGATCGCCCCCGGGCCACCGGCCTGCTCGAGAGAGCGGTAGCCCTCGATCCGGGCTTCGCGATGGCGTGGCGAATGCTCGGGGTCACCCTTCAGAACGAGCCTGATCAAACGCGACGCCTGGAGGCGATCCGTCAGGCGTACCATCACCGCGACCGCCTCAGCGAGCTGGAGCGGTACACGGTCGAGGCCAGCTACCACAGCGTGGTGGAGGTGGACCGGAGTCGAGCCGAGGACGCGCTTCTGCACGTCTTGCGCATCGACCCCGAGAACCCGAGGGCGTTGAACAATCTCGGCGTCAACCATCTGTACATGGGGGAGCCCGAGCGTGCGGAGGGAGCATTCCGGCGAGCGATCGGCCTACCCGGCGCCTCCAGCAGCGCGTACCGCAATCTCGTCGAAACCCTGATCTCGCTCGGCCGGCTGAAGGAGGCCGGACGCGCCCTCGACGAGTTCGGCCAGAGGTTCCCGGGCCACGAGCTCCTGCCGGGCCTGATCGCCCAGCTCCGATTCTCCTCTGGTGCCGTGGACGAAGCGAAAGCGGAGTTGCGGCGGGTCATCGAAGGTCCGCTCTGGCCGGCGGCCCGACGTGCCGATGCGTGGGCCTTCCTCGGAGACATCGCCTACTGGGAAGGAAGATACGAAGAGGCGCGCACGGCGCTGTTGGAGGCGGAACGCGTCGGCGCGCGGGCCGACGAGGCGAGAGTGTTGGCCCGCGCCGTCGAGACCGCCCATACGGCGGCGCTCGTCGGCGATGTGGATTGGGCCCGAGCGCATATCCAAGCGAGCCTCGGAGACGGCCTTCCGAAGGATGCGGCCCTGAACAGCTCGGTGGTCATGAGCCTTGCCGAGGTCTTCGCGCTCGTCTTCGGCCCCGGCCAGGACCAGGGGGTCGCCGATGAGCTCGCGCGCGTCTCACGATTCTCGAGCCTGCACGCCCGGATCAGTCGCGGCGACACCGTGGGCGTGCGCACCTTGATCCGAGAGTACTCGCTTCATCTCCACCGGCGCGCGCTCCTTTTCGATCGTCTGGGCGACACGGCCACGGCGATCAAGCTCTACGAAGAGGTGAGGCGCCCCGGGTACACGGGGTGGGGGGACGCCCCCCAGCTCCTGCGCGCCTCGATCCGCCTCGGCCCCCTCTATGAGGAGATGGGGGATACCGCCCGCGCGCTCGAGGCCTTCCGGGCATTGTCCCGACAATGGGCCGACGGCGACCAATACGGCCGAGCCGTCGCCGAAAAGCTCGACACGGGGGCTCGGACCCTCGAGACCGAAACGGGGCCGCGCCGCCGCTGAGGCGCTCCCTCGGCGGCACCCTCCCGACCCTGCGCAAGACGCCGAGGGGCGTGCGGGGAACATCACGCCCCCGCTCGTGATAGGCTTCTTGAGGAGTGTCGCGCTCGACCAGCACCGCTTCGGGGCTGCAACCCGGGGGCGCCGGCCGGCCTTCCGGCGGGCCTCGTGCGGGCAGCCGGTCGCCCACGAGACGGAGCCGACCATGCGCCACGCCGCAGATGTCGTGATCGCCCTCCGGGTGGTCCTCGCGTTCGTCGTCCTCTTCCTGTACTCGCTGCCCTTCGGCTTCGCGGCGGCGGCGGTCGTCCTCACGGTCGTCGTGATCGCGATGGACGGCCTCGACGGGTTCCTCGCCAGGCGAGCCGGCGTCGCGGACGAGCTGGGCGCCGTTCTCGACATCACCGGCGACCGGATCGTGGAGCACCTCTTCTGGATCTACTTCGCGGTCGCGGGCGTGATCCCCGTGTGGGTGCCCCTCGTGATCGTGACGCGCAGCTTCGCCGTCGATACGGTGCGGGGGATGGCGTTGGCGCGCGGGAAGACCGCCTTCGGCAGCAAGACCATGATGAGGACGCCGGTGTCGCGCTTCCTCGTGTCGTCACGGTTCATGCGCACGCTCTACGCGGTCGCGAAGGTCGCCGCCTTCGTCCTGCTCGGAGCCGTGATCGCAATGGACAAGGGGGCGGGCGCGAGCAGGGCGCTCGAGCTGACGGCGCTCGGAGTGGCGCTGGTGACCGTGGCCGTGAACCTGCTGCGCGGCCTACCGGTGCTCTGGGACAGCCGGACCTTCCTGCGGCACCGGGCGTCGGAGGCGTGAGTCGGCCCGGAGCGGTGCTCGACCTGGACGGGACGCTCCTGCCGGCCACGTCGGCCGAGCGCCTGTTCGTCCGCCATCTCGGCGAGCAGGGCCTGCTGGGTCGCCGTCAGCTCGCCGCATTCCTGAGCGTGGCCGCGACGCTTCCGGTCCGGGGCCGCACCCGGGCGCTGCGCGCGAACAAGCGCTACCTCACGGGCCTCGAGGAGACGGTGATCCTGGCCGAGGCCGAGCGCTTCGTGACCGGCGTGCTCGAGGCGCGGCTCGACGCGTACCTGCTGCGGTGCGTCCAGCGGCTACGGGGCCGGGGGTACGTCGCCTGCCTGCTCACGGGCGCGCCGGGCTTCCTGGCCGAGATCCTCACACGCCGACTCGGGCTCGCCGACGGGATCGGAACGCGGCTCGAGGTTCGCAACGGCCGCTTCACCGGCCGCGTGGTGGGTCCACACTACTTCGGCGAGGCGAAGAAGGACGGCGTGGCCGCGCTCGCGCGCCGCCACGGGCTCGACCTTCCTCGCTCCTACGCCTTCGCCGACCATCACGCGGACGTGCACTTTCTCGGCTGTTTCGGGCATGCGGTGGCGGTGGATCCGACCCGAGCTCTTCGGAAGGTGGCCACAGCCAGGGGCTGGAGGGTGTGGGAGCGCAGAGGGGGCCGGCCGCGCACCGGGGCGCTTCCCCACGTCCGCCGGGCCCGCTCACGAAGCCCGAACGACCCCGCAACGCCGAGGGGCGCAGGCGGCG
>JBFFWJ010000383.1:0-4140 GCA_041570315.1 Longimicrobiales bacterium
CTGGCAGCTCATGAAGGCCCTCGGCATCTCCCGCCTGCAGGGGCTCGAGCGCTTCCGCTGCACCCAGTCGTACTACTCGCTCGCCGGCCGCGAGCTGGAGCGGGAGATGATCCCCCTCCTGCAGGACCAGGGCGTGGGGCTACTCGTGTGGAGCCCCCTGGCCGGCGGCTTCCTGACGGGGAAGTTCACCCGCGAGGGCGCGTCGGAGGGGCGACGCTCGACCTTCGACTTTCCGCCGCTCGACAAGGAGCGCGCGTTCGACGTCGTCGACGTGATGAGCACGGTGGCGCAGCGCCACGAGGCCACCATCGCCCAGGTCGCCATCGCCTGGGTCCTCGCGCAGCCGACGGTCAGCAGCGTCATCATCGGGGCGAAGACGATGGGCCAGCTCGAGGACAACCTCGGAGCGGTCGACGTGCAGCTCACGGAGGACGACCTCGGCGAGCTCGACGAGGTCAGCGCCCCGCGCGTCGAGTATCCCGCCTGGATGGACGTCTTCCCCTCCGACCGGCGACCCGGAGAGATCCGACGCTACGAGCAGCTCCGGGAGGAAACGGCAGCGGAGGAGTGAGCCCGATGGGCCTGCGTTCCCGACGCCGCCGGTCGTCGGCTCCGGCCTCGGCTCAGGGCCAGATGCCGCGGTCCAGCGATACGCGCGCGACACGCTCGACGGCCACGACGAAGGCGGCGGTGCGCAGATCGACCGGGTCGAGCGCGTCCTCTCCGCGACCCAGCTCGCGGCGCCGCGCCGTGAGCCTGTCGAGCGATCCGTTGATCTCCTCCCGCTTGCCGACCACGGCGTCGGTGGCCTTCGTCATGATCTGCTCGAGCTTGGCGTTGACCGTGTCCTCCTCCCACTGCTCGTTCTTGTTGTTCTGCACCCACTCGTAATAGCTGACGGTCACCCCGCCGGCGTTGGCGAGGATGTCGGGCAGGACGGGGATGCCCCGCTCGGCGAAGATCGCGTCCGCCTCCGGCGTCGAGGGTCCGTTCGCGAGCTCGACGATCATGCGCGCTCGAACGTCGCGGGCGTTGTCTTCCCGGAGCTGATTCTCGAGAGCCGAGGGCAGCAACAGGTCGCAGGGAAGCGTGAGGAGCTCCTCGCTCGAGACCTGCTCGCACCCCGGCAGCCCGACCACGGAGCCGGTTGCGGCCTTGTGCGCGGTCGCGTCGGCCGGATCGAGCCCGTCCGCGCAGTGGACGCCGCCGCGTGAGTCGCTCACCGCGATGACGCGGGCGCCGGCCTCGCGGAAGAGCTCCGCCGCGATGCCGCCCACGTTGCCGAACCCCTGGATCGCCACCGTGAGGCCCTCGACGTCCTCGACGCCCTCGAGCACGCCCCGGGCCAGGGCGCGGCGGGTGACGAAGAGGCCACCCCTCGACGTCGCCTCACGGCGTCCCAGCGAGCCCCCCACGTGCACCGGCTTGCCCGTCACGACACCGAGGTTGTTCTGCCCCTTGTGCATCATCTCGTACGTGTCGTACACGATCGCCATCGTCCGAGCGTCCGTGTTCACGTCGGGAGCCGGGATGTCGGTGTAGGGCCCGATGTTGTCGTTGAGCTCCACGATGAAGCGACGCGTGATGTGCTGCAGGTCCTCCTCGCTGAGCTTCTTGGGATCACACACGACACCGCCCTTGGCGCCCCCGAAGGGCACGTCCACGACCGCGCACTTCCACGTCATCCAGGACGCCAGGGCGAGCACCTCGTCCGGATTCACGTCGGGGTGGTAGCGGATCCCCCCCTTGCCCGGCCCCCGCACGCGGCTGTGGACCGCCCGGTACCCGACGAAGTTGCGCACGTCGCCCGAGCTGGTCGCGATGGGGAACTCGACGGTGATGAGCTTGTCGGGTCGCTTCAGGAACTCGAAGAGGCCCGGCTCGAGCCCGGGCAGATAGCGCGCCGCCCTGTCGCACTGGCGCTGAGCCGTCTCGAACGGGTTGAGCTCGTCGGGAACGGCTGCGGAGCCGGGCCTGTCCTGCGGCATGTTCGCGTGCTCCTGGGTCGGGGAATCGGCGGCGAGCCGGCAAGCTTCCGGCGGCCGCCAAGTCTAACGAGCGCCTTCACCGGACGCATGTCGCGGGGAGTCGTCCGACCCGGATCGACCCGCGTCCGCGCCGCACGGTCGGCGCGCCCGCGGGCTCGATCACCTCCAGAAGACGATCACCGAGATCCCCGCCACGAGAGCGACCGCCACCAGGGCTCCGAAGCGCCTCGCGAAGGCCCGGCTTCCCAGGCTCGCCACCATGCCCAGCTTGAACACGAGGTTGGACATCACCGCGACCAGGATGAGCCTCCACCCCGTCTCCGCGGGGAGCCGTCCGTCGTCCACGAGCTGGGCGGTCGACAGCGTGATCGCATCGACGTCGGTCAGCCCCGACACCGTCGCGGCCGCGTACAGGCCGGCCTCGCCCAGCAGGTCCTGAGCCGCCGCGATCGCGAGCAGGACCGCGGCGTAGAGAGCCCCGAAGAGCACCGCCGGCTTGAGCTCGGACGGGTTGCCCGGCTCCATCGGGCTCTCGCTCGGCGCGAGCGTCGACCGCCATACGGCCGCCGCGACGAGCGTGAACAGGAGAAGCATCGCCAGGAGCGGACCGGCCGCGACGGGCAGGAAGTCGGGCGCCACGGCGGCGATCTCGATCAACAGACGCACGAACACCACGCTCGAAGCCACCCACACGACCACCACCGCGGTCGCCGTCTTGCGCTCCTCCGCCTTCGTCGTTCGCGCGTAGCTGACCGTGGTGGCCGTGCTCGAGATCACACCGCCGAGGACCCCGGCCAGCACCGCACCCGCTCTGGCGTCCAGGATCCGGAAGGCCCCGTAGCCGGCCAGGTTGATCCCCACGATCAGGACCACCATCAGCCAGATCTCCCGAGGATTGAGCACGTCATAGGGGCCGAACGTCTCGTCGGGCAGGACCGGGAGCACGACCAGGGAGATCAGGACGAACTGCATGATCGCGCGCACGTCCCGGTCGCTGAGGCGCTCCACCCAGTCCTTGAGCTCCTCGCGCAGGTGCAGCAGCATCGCCAGCGTCGCGCCCATCACGATCGCGGCCTCGCGCGGGCCCACGACCACGAGCGCACCGATCAGGTACGTCACGACGAAGGCCACCTCGGTCGTCTGCCCCGGATCGGCGTGCGCGCCCTTGATCATGATCACGTTGCCGATGATGATGAGGCCGGTGATGGCCAGGAGGCCGCCGACCACCACCCACGGCGTCGTCCCTGCGCCGACCAGCGCTGCGACCGCACCCGCGACGGATACGAGGCCGAACGTCTTGAGACCCGCCAGCGGAGACGCCGCCCGCTCCTTCTGCAGGCCCACGAGCAGCCCGAGGCCGAGCGCCGTCGCCAGGTTCATGAACGTTTCGCTGAGCATGGCGTCACCCTGTGACGAGGATTCACCCGGTACGATGTCACCGCCGAGCCCCGAGCGACACTCTCACGGGTTGACCTCCTGTCGCCAACCCGTGTATTATTCTCGTCCTAGTGCGGGGTGGAGCAGTCTGGTAGCTCGTCGGGCTCATAACCCGAAGGTCGCAGGTTCGAATCCTGCCCCCGCTATTGCTCGTGAAGCGCCGCCGAAGGGCGGCGTTTCCCACGTAAGGCGGCTGGGAGAGACATAGATGCTGAGCTCCGTTCTCTGGACGGTCGCGGACACGTGGAGCCCGCGCATGCGGGCGGGAGCGGAGAACCGGTAGCATCGGTGATCTCCGACAGGCTCCCGCTCGCGCCGCTCCGGCTCGGGCGGGTTTTTTGTCTGGGCCAGGTAGCTCAGTTGGTAGAGCACATGACTGAAAATCATGGTGTCGGCGGTTCGATTCCGTCCCTGGCCATGAGTAACGACGGAGGTCCGTAGCTGGAATAGAGGTCCGTAGCTCAAGTGGTAGAGCACCGGTCTCCAAAACCGGGGGTTGGGGGTTCGAGTCCCTCCGGGCCTGTACAATATGAGCCCCGGTCGTCTAATGGTGAGGACACCAGGTTTTCAACCTGGCAATCGGGGTTCGATTCCCCGTCGGGGTATAGAAGGGCATGTAGGACCAGCGGGAACTCAGGGGCTGTAGCTCAGTCGGTTAGAGTGCCGGTCTGTCACACCGGAGGTCGCGAGTTCGAGTCTCGTCAGCCCCGCTGGA
>JBFFWJ010000384.1:0-4137 GCA_041570315.1 Longimicrobiales bacterium
CGCCGTGCTCACGGACCGGGACGTCGTCGTCCGGGAGGGCCGGATCACGGCGGTGGTTCCGGGGGGGGAGGCGGACGGCGACCCTGTCGTCGACCTCGGGGGCCTCACGGTCCTGCCGGGGCTGATCGACACGCACGTGCACGTGGGATGGCACTTCGGCCCCGACGGGCGGCTGGCGCGCGGCTCGGAGATGCCCGACCGGGTGCTGCACGCGGCCGAGAACGCCTACCGAATGGTCGCCGCCGGGGTGACGACGGTGCAGTCGCTGGGCGGCGCCGAGGACGGTCCGCTGGCCGAGGCGCTCGACCGCGGCGTGCTTCCGGGCCCCCGCGTGATCACCTCGTTGGGAAGCCTGTCGGCCGGCACGGGGGATCCGGCCGAGCTGCGGGCGGCGGTGGTCGAGCTCGCCGGGCGCGGTGCGGACGTGATCAAGATCTTCGCCTCGGAGAGCATCCGGACCGGCGGCGCTCCCACGCTCAGCCAGGAGCAGCTCGACGCCGCCTGTGGCGAGGCGGCCGCTCGGGGGCTGCGCTCGGTCGTGCACGCGCACGGCCCCGAGAGCGCGCGCAGGGCGACGCTCGCCGGGTGCACGACCATCGAGCACGGCGCGCTCCTGGACCGGGCCACGCTCGAGCTTATGGCCGAGCGGGGGACCTTCTACGACCCCAACATCCACCTGATCTTCCGGAACTACTTCGACAACGAGGCGCGCTACGTCGGGATCGGGAGCTATACGGCCGAGGGGTTCGAGCAGATGCGGGCCGCCGTCCCCCGCGCGCTGGAGGCGTTCCGAACGGCGCTCGACGTGCCCGGGCTGAAGACGGTCTTCGGGACCGACGCGGTCGCGGGAGCCCACGGCCGCAACGCCGAGGAGCTGGTCTACCGCGTCCGCGAGGGAGGGCAGCCGGCCATGGACGCCATCGTCTCGGCCACGTCGCTCGCCGCCGAGTCGCTCGGGATGCAGGGGGAGATCGGCACGCTCGACGTCGGATGGGCCGCCGACGTCATCGCGGTCGAGGGAGACCCCTCGCGCGACATCGAGGCCCTCCAGCGCGTCCGCTTCGTGATGGTGCGCGGGCGGGTGGTCAGATCTCTCCCCGGCGGGCGAAGTCCGTGATGTGATCGGCCGCGCGGAAGGCCAGCGCCTGGATCGTCATGGTCGGCTGGCCCCGCCCCGAGGTCACCAGGCTGCTCCCGTCGCAGATGAAGAGGTTCGGCACGTCGTGCGTCCGGTGGTATCGATCGACCACGGACGCCCGTGGGTCGTCGCCCATCCGGCAGGTGCCCAGGAGGTGGGCGGTGACGGTGGAGGGGGCGATGGGCAGCGGGTCGACGCGCTCCGCCCCGGCGGCCTCCATGATCTCGACCGCGCGCTCCTGCAGGAAGGCGGCGAAGGCGAGGTCGTCGGGATGGTCCTCGTACGTGACCCGGATCGCCGGACGCCCCCATGCGTCGACCAGCCGCGGGTCGAGCGTGATCGTGTTCGTCTCTCTCGGCAGGGAGGTTCCGTGCCCGGTGGCCGACATCGTGTAGTTGTACATCGCGAGCTGCCGCTTCAGGTCGGGGCCCCAGGAGGCCGTCCCGGGCATGGGGTTGTCGATCGCGGCCCAGAAGAGCGGGCCGATCGTGGCCCGTGCGTCGATGCCGCCGCCGCCGTAGAAGCCGCGGCGGGGATCGGACTCGTAGAAGTCCATCACCACGCGCGTGGCGACCACGCTCTTGTACTCGTTGAGCGGCTCGGAGAACCGCGCCCACGTCTGCGGGTTGTAGTTGAACATCAGGTTCTTGCCGACGAAGCCGCTCGAGTTCGCGAGGCCGTCGGGATGCCGGCTCGTCTCCGAGAGGAAGAGGAGCCGGGGCGTCTCCGCGCCGTTGGCGGCGAGCACGACCGCCCTGGCGGATTGGGCCTGCTCGACGCCCTCGGCGTCCAGGTACACCACACGCGTCACCCGTCCCTGCGGGCTCGTCTCGATGCGCGTCACGACGCTGCGGTCGCGGATCTCGCACCGGCCGGTCCGCTCGGCCACGGGGATCATCGACGCCAGCGTCGACGACTTCGCGCCGATCTCGCACGCCTGACCCCAGCAGAAGCCGCAGTGGATGCACGCGGCCCGCTCGTTGTGGGGTCGCGACAGGATCGCCAGCGGGGCCGGCTTCGACGTGTAGCCCGCCCGTGCGGCGCCGTCGCGCAGGAGCACGCCGGAGGACTTGATCGGCATGGGTGGGACCGGGTAGCCGCGAGACCGCGGCGGGTCGCCGGGGCCCGGCTCGCCGGATACGCCCACCTCCCAGTCGACCTTCGCGTAGTAGGGCTCGAGCTCGTCGTAGGTGATGGGCCAGTCGGCGAAGGTCGTCCCGGGAATCGAGCCGAGCAGGCTGCGCTCACGGAAGTCGACGGGCCGGAAGCGCCAGTAGTTGGCCGCGAAGTGCAGGCTGCTGCCGCCGACGGCCTTGGCGTAGAAGAGGGAGGGGAAGAAGAAGGCCGGCGTCGCCTCCTGATCGGCCGTCGCGCGCCAGGAGTGGGGGTGGTCGGAGAGGCGCCCGACCAGGCCACCGTCCAAGTACGTCTCGACCTCGTCGTGGCGGAACTGGAAGGGACGCAGGTACGGGCCCTGCTCCATCACGACGACGGAGAATCCGTTGCTCGAGAGCTCCTTGGCCAGCACCCCGCCGGCCGCCCCCGAGCCGACGATCACGAAGTCGACCTCCTCGGTCGGCGGGAAGCGGACCGTCTCCTGCCTCATCGGTCGCCCTCTCCCTCCGCGGGGTTCCCGTGCTCGTTCCGGTCGTAGTAGCCGAACGGCGGCTCGTACCGGAAGCGATCCTCGAAGCCGATCAACCGCCACCCGATCTGGTCGGCGTTCCCGCCGCGCTCCGGGTTCGCCACCAGCCCGAACAGCACCAGGGTCCTCGCGAAGAAGAAGAACTCGGGGTCCTCCCCCTCGACCGCGCCGATGATCTCGTCCTGGCGCGCCTCGGGCAGGTCGGCGAACGCGGTCCCGCGCCCGTCGAGCGCCGCGGCTCGCTCGTGCATTCCGCCCAGCCCCGCCCTCACGAGGGGAAGCAGGTCGGCCAGGAATGATCCGAGCGCCCGGTCCGCGAAGTGGACGACGCCGGCCTCGCGCGCGCCGGGCGTGTCGTCCGTCGGGACGATGCGGGCCGAGAGGGCGTCGAAGTCGGCTCCCTCGCGCTCGGTGAGCGTCGTCAGCGGCCGGCCCTCGCGCCGCGCTTCGGATGCGCACGCTTGGGTCGCCGCGATCAGGGGGGCGAAGCGCAGGAGCCACGAGCTCGCGGCCGCCGAGCCGGAGAGCTGGAGGAAGTCCCGGCGGGTCGTCGCGGGGGGCTCGGCGCTCACGTCACCGGCCGCCCGAGCGCGCGGCTCGCCTCGGCGAGCTCGGCGTTCACACGGTCGATCGCGTCCGCCACGCGGCGGATCTGCTCCTCCACCAGCTCGAACTCGCGCTCCTCGATCGCCTCGCGCACGCCTGGCAGCGTCTTCACGCCGTACCCGGTGTAGTAGCCGGGCGCGTAGATCTGGTGGCGGAACCAGGGTCGCTTGGGAAGCCCCCGCTCGTCGGTGAGGAGCTGCTCGATCCCCATCACGCGCCGGTTGATCGCCTCGGTCTGGGCCGGGGTGAGCCCGGCCTCGTGGGAGGACGCCAGGAGCTCGTCGTACACGCCGGCCTCGGTCCGCAGCGCGTCGATCGCGTTCTGGAGGGGAGCGAAGTTGAAGAACGGCACGGGCCGCTCCTCGGTGGGGGGCACGTACGTCTGGGTGGGGTCCGCGGCGAGCGCGTAGGCGCCCCCGCGGACCAGACGGTTCTCGCGCTCGGTCTCGACCCTCATCTCGTCGGCGAGCCCGGTGACCTCGCCGAGGTAGTCCGTCACGTTGTCCGCCAGCCCCGAGAAGTGGTACGGCAGCACCTCGGCCTGGGCGAAGCGCAGCGTGGCCCGGCCGGCGACCTGCGTGAGCGCCACGCCGTACTCGAAGGTCGGGTCGATGAAGCGCGTGTAGTGGTCGAAGGAGTCGTACTGCGAGTGGTACGAGCCGCCCCCGCCCTCACCGCCGAAGCTCAGGTTCAGCGAGGCGATGCCGAGGTGCTGGAGGAACGGTGTGTAGTCGGACCCCGATCCCAG
>JBFFWJ010000385.1:0-4131 GCA_041570315.1 Longimicrobiales bacterium
CGGAGCTTCTGGACGGCGCGGGCCACCGGGTGTGGGCCGTGGACGACGCGGCCCGGGTGCCGGAGGAGCGCCGTCCCCCGGCCGGCCTGCTGGAGGGCCCGGCCACCGTGCTGCTCTGTGTGCCCGTTCCGGCGGTGGAGGACGTCCTGGAGGAGTGGGCGCCATCGCTCGACGCCCGTCACTTGGTCGTGGACGTCTCCAGCGTCCGGGCTCCGGTCGAGGAGGCCATGGGCCGCGTGCTGGGAAGCCGGGTGCCCTGGGTCGGGACCCATCCCCTCTTCGGCCCGTCGTCGATCGCCCTCGGCGAGCGACCCCTGCGCGTCGTGATCTGCCCGAACGGCCTGCATCCGGAGGCGGCCGTCCGGGCCAAGGAGCTGTACGCGTCCATCGGCTGCGAGGTGATCGAGGAGGAAGCGGAGTCCCATGACCGGAGCATGGCCTACTCCCACGCCCTGGCGTTCTTCCTCGCCAAGGGGATGCTCGACATCGACGCGACCGCCCGGACGCGCTTCGTCCCGCCTTCGTTCCGAGCCATGCTGCGGACCATCGAGGCCGTCCGGTCGGATGCGGGCCACCTCTTCTACGCCATCGAGGCGCTGAACCCGTATTCCACGGAGGCCCGCACCGAGCTGCTGGCGGCGCTCTCGCGTCTCCACGACGAGCTCGCCCAGACGCCTCCGGGGACGATGGCCGGAGGTGGCGTCTTCGAGATCCCGGACCTGGGCGCCGCCGCGCCCGAGCTCCGGGAGACCCGGGAGCTCATCGACGACCTGGACCGTGAGCTGGTTCGCCTGGTGGCGCGCCGCTCAGAGCTGGCCGCCCGTGCAGGCCGGGTGAAGGGCGAACGGGCTCTGCCGGTCCGCGATCCGGCGCGCGAGCGGGCCGTGCTCGACGAGCGCCGGGCCTGGGCGGAGGCGGAGGGGATCGACCAGGATGCCGTTGCCCGTCTGTTCGAGGAGCTGATGGCGTTGGCCCGGGAGGTGCAGAAGCGGGGTCAGTCGGTCTCGCACGCCTGACGCCATCCGCCGAGGAAGTAGCCGCGGCCGTCCTCGCCCGTGTAGCGGCCCCCGACGTGCCCCAGCAGGACGCCCCCCCGGCCGTGGATCTCGCCCTCGTAGACCCCGCCGCGGTAACGGCCGGCCATGAACGCGAGGAACTCCCCTTGCCGGTTGACGAGCTTGCCGCGAAAGACCCGCTCGCCGCGCTCGGTCACGCCCCACCGGCCGGCGAGGTGACCGCCGCGGCGGCCGTTCTCCTGCACCCACGCTCCGCCGAAGACACCGCCCCGTTCGCTGGTGCGCGCCCAGCGGCCGTTCATGAAGCCGACCGCGCACGAGGAGGGCGCCCGCCGCACGGCGGCGAGCAGGACCCCGTTGCCCGCGTCGTCGATCACCTGGGCCACACGCAGGCCGCCGAGCTCGGCGGCAGGGATCCTGACGGAGTAGGGCAGGCTGCGGAACGCGAGGAAGTCGCCGGCCACGCGGGTCGGGGCGGTCGGGTCCTCCGCCGCGGCCGCTGCCGGCGGCACGATCGCGACCTGGGCCGCGACCCCGTCGACGTGAGGGCCGGTCACCGAGGTCATCGTGACCAGGTTGCGTCGCTCCTGGGGATGGACCCGGTCGCCGCGCTCGAAGAGGAGGCTGCGCCGCACCCGCACCACGTCGTCCTCGGCAACCTGCAACGCCGGATCCCAACGCACCCGCGTCCACTCGGCACTCGGGCCGGGCCGGATCCGCCCCCACACGGCCATCACGCTGTAGATCCGGGCCTGGTCCGGCAGCGTCAGGAGCGCCGGGTCGCTCGCGACGTCCAGACCGACCTCGGGCGATTCCGGTCCGCCGAACGCCTCGGCGAAGAGCGCGTTGCCGAAGGCGGGGGCCTCGTCCGTCTCGCTGACGCCGGCGAGGTTCCCGGCCTCGAGGCCGAATCCTCGGGTGATGTCCTCGATCGCCGAAACCAACGCCGCGTCGGCGTCCTCGGCCTCGGCGCGCAGGTCGACCTCGGGCGCGGTCGCGTCCTCGCGGCACGCCGTGGCCACGACCGACAGCGCGATCAACCACGTGAGCCGTCGTGTCGGGCGTCCCATGATCCCTCCGGAGGTGAGCTCGTCTCGGGAGCAGCGGCCCGACGCCTCGCCGGCGACGGACGGTCCGAGCCCATGACGGGTCGGCGGACGACAAGGTAACGCCGGCATGCCCGGTCGCGCCCCCGTGCGGAGGCCGGGCCCGGCCCGCAAGTTCCCGTACCCCGGGCCGCACGGCCCGTCCAGGGCGCCCGACCACCCACCGGCGAGGAGATCTCGTGTCCACCGAAACCGCCGAAACCGCGACGGCCGATTCGAAGCTGCGGGCCATCGACAGGATGCTCAACGTCATCGAGGCCGTCGGCAACAAGCTCCCCGACCCGGCGGTGCTCTTCGTGATCTGCCTGGTCCTCGTGTGGGGGCTGTCGTGGATGCTGTCGGGCGTCGCGTTCGCGGAGCTCGACCCGCGCTCGGGCGAGGCGATCCGGGTCAACAACCTGCTCACCGGCTCGGGCCTCGCCGCCTTCCTCGCCGGAATGGTGCAGACCTTCACCGCCTTCCCGCCGCTGGGCGTGGTGCTCGTGGCCATGCTGGGGATCGGCGTGGCGGAGCACGGGGGCTACATCAACGCGGGGCTGCGCATCGTGCTGGGGGTCACGCCCCGGGCGCTCCTCACGCCGATGCTCATCCTCGTGGCGATCGTCAGCCATACCGCGACGGACGCCGGCTACGTGCTCGTGATCCCGCTGGGCGGGGTGATCTACTACGCCGCCGGTCGGCACCCGCTCGCGGGGATCGCGGCCGCGTTCGCGGGCGTGTCCGGCGGCTTCAGCGCGAACTTCATCCCCTCCGGCATCGACCCCCTGCTCCAGGGCTTCACGCAGGGGGCGGCCCAGCTCATCGATCCCGAGATCCTCGTCAACCCGCTGTGCAACTGGTTCTTCACCTCGGCGTCGAGCGTGCTGATCATCGTGGTGGGGTGGTACCTGACCGACCGGGTCATCGAGCCCCGGCTCACGGGGACCAGCGTCGACGGCGACCCCGCCGAGATGCCCGAGATGAAGGAGATCGACGCCCGGGAGCGGGTCGCCTTCTGGGCCGCGACCGGCGTCATGGCCCTCGGGGTCGCGCTCCTGTGGCTCGCCTCGGCGCCCCCGACGTCGCCGCTGCGCGCGCCCGACGGCGACATCACCTCGTTCTCGGCCCCGCTCATGCAGTCGATCGTCCCGCTCATCTTCCTCCTCTTCCTGATCCCGGGCACGGTCTACGGGTACGCGGCCGGCACCTTCAAGCAGAGCAAGGACGTCATCGACGCGATGACGAAGGCGATGCACCAGATGAGCTACTACATCGTCATGGCCTTCTTCTGCGCGCTCTTCATCGCGGCGTTCGGGACGTCGAACCTCGGCGCGCTCCTGGCCGTGAAGGGCGCGAACTTCCTCCGCGAGCTCGCGCTCCCGGCCGGCTTCACGATCGTGGGGATCGTCTTCCTCACCGGCTTCGTGAACCTCGCCGTCGGATCGGCGTCGGCGAAGTGGGCGCTCCTGGCGCCGATCTTCGTGCCGATGCTCATGCAGCTCGGCATCAGCGCCGAGCTCACGCAGGCCGCGTACCGCGTCGGCGACTCGACGACGAACATCATCACCCCGCTCATGCCGTACTTCCCCCTGGTCGTCGTCTACTGCCAGCGGTACGTGAAGTCGCTCGGGATCGGCACGCTCGTCTCGATCATGCTGCCGTACTCGGCCTTCTTCATCGTGCTGTGGTCGGCGTTCCTGCTCGTGTACTGGGGCCTGGGCATCCCGCTCGGGCTGCAGGCGCCGTATGCGTATCCGGTGGGGTAGCCCTCTCGCCCTCCGGCCGATCGGAGGGGGAGAGCGCCGGGCGCGGCACGACCCCCGGGGGCGCTCGTTCCTCCGGCCCGGAGCGACCTGCGGGCGAGCGCGCCGACGGGCTGATCCCGCGCGGAGCGCGTGCGCTCAGTAGCGCAGCAGCCTCGTCCCCTTCACGGTCAGCCCCCGGCTCCTCAGCCCCATCGAGCCGGGCCCCCGGTCGCGCTCGTCCGTCCACACGACGAAGAGCTCGCTGCCCGGGGCGTACTCCCACCG
>JBFFWJ010000386.1:0-4116 GCA_041570315.1 Longimicrobiales bacterium
CGCCCCTGCGGACCCCGGGCGACGATGAGCGTCTCGCCGGTCTCTCCGGGGCCGTGCGGAGGACCGGTCACCTCGATCAGCTCCGTCGCCTCGAACACGACCAGGAGCGTGCCCAGGCGGCGGCTCTCGAGCACGAGCGGCGCCGTGAAGCTCACCTGCGGTGGGTGCACGACCGTGTCCGCCGGATTCGGGGGAAGGAACTCCACGCCGACGTACGCGATCGAGTCCGCGAACGGGCCCTCCGCCAGGTCCCGCGCCGGCAGCGCCGCCTCCGTGCCCCGGGTCGCCGACGCGACGATCGCCCCGCGGGCGTCGTGCACGCGCAGGAGCGTGATGCCGTTGGAGCCGACCAGCGCGTCGTCGAGGATGCGCTGGATGCGCTCGACGGCGGCCGGGCTGCTCGCCCGCTCGTGCTCGTCGAGGCTGATCCGCAGCTGCGTGCGGCTCGAGACCAGGCTGGCCCTCTCCCTCCAGCCCGTCACGATCCAGCGGAGCGCTTCCTCCCTCGACTCGGCGAGCTCGTCGAGCATCTCGAGGGTGTCTTCGCGCAGGCGCCGCTCGACCTCGGGCACGATGACCGCCCCGAACACCAACATGCTCGACAGCGCGACAGCGACGAGCGCGAAGATCAGCTTGGTTCGGATGTCCACGCCTGACCTTACGCGTTCAGCGCCCGGAGAGCCATGCTGGGGCCGCCCGGGCCACGAACCGCAGCGCGCGTCGCCAACCGCTCGTCCCCACGGCCGCCCACCCGCTACTCGCCGCCGAAGTGGAACTCGAAGCGCGGCGTGTATTCCGCCACCGCCTCGTACTGATTCGGCCAGGTCAGCGGGTGGCCCTGCATGTAGGCCGCATGGCGCGTCCAGTACGGGTCGAAGAGGTGCGCGCGCGCGATCAGGCACAGGTCGGCCCGCCCCGCGGCCACGATGGTGTTCGCGTCCATCCACGACGAGATGTTGCCGACCGCCATCGTCGCGATCCCCACCTCGTGACGGACGCGGTCCGCGAAGGGGGTCTGGAAGAGCCGGCCGTACACCGGGCTCTGGTGCGGCACGGTCCCCGCGGACGACACGTCCACGACGTCACACCCGTGGGCCCTGAGGAGCCGTGCGACCTCGACGGAATCCTCCGGCCGCATGCCGCCCGGCGCCCAGTCGACCGCGCTCACGCGCACGCTCATCGGCCTGTGGTCCGGCCAGGCCGCGCGGCACGCGTCGAACACCTCGAGCGGAAAGCGCATCCGGTTCTCCAGAGGACCCCCGTACCCGTCCTCGCGGCGGTTCGTGAGCGGCGAGATGAAGGAGGCGAGCAGGTAGCCGTGCGCCATGTGGACCTCGAGGAGGTCGAAGCCGGCCTCCTCGGCATACCCGGTCGCCCGGACGTAGTCCGCGATCACCTCGTCCATGTCCGCCCGGGTCATCTCGCGGGGCGTCTGGCTGCGGTCGGGGAAGTAGGGGATCGGCGACGCGGACACGATGGGCCACGCTCCCTCGGCCAGCGGCTCGGAGTCGCCCTCCCACAGCGGCCGGGTGGCGCCTTTGCGGCCCGCGTGCCCGAGTTGGATCGCGATCTTCGCGGTCGAATGGCCGTGCACGAAGTCCACGATGCGCTTCCACGCGGCGACGTGCTCCGCCTCGTAGAGGCCGGCGCAGCCCGGAGAGATGCGCGCCTCGCGCGACACGTCGGTCATCTCCGCCACCACCATCCCCGCCCCGCCCACGGCGCGGCTCCCGAGGTGCTGGAGGTGCCAGTCGCCGACGGTGCCGTCGTCGGCGCAATACTGGCACATCGGCGACACCACGATCCGATTCGGGATCACCAGCTCGCGTAGCCTGAAGGGCGTGAACATCGGCGGCGGTGGCGGGTCGCGCGGAAGCCGCACGCCGCTCTGGCGCTCGGCCCGCTCCGCCACCCAGTCGTTCACCCGAGCCAGGAACGCCGGGTCGCGCACGCGCAGGTCCTCGTGCGTGATGCGGAGGCTGCGGGTGAGGAGGGTGAAGGTGAACTGGAGCGGGTCCAGCTCCATGTAGCGCTCCGTGGCCTCGAACCACTCGAGGCTCGCCTGGGCCGCCCGCTGCAGCGACTCGACGGGGGGTCGCCGCTCCGCCTCGTACGCGGCCAGCGCTCGCCCGACCGCCCCCGGCATGGACGCGTCCCCGCCGGGGCGCGAGGCTTCCCGGGGGCCCCGGCCCGCCCATTCCGCCATCAGCGCGTCCCGAAGCGCGATGGCGTCGAGCATCCCCAGGCGCGTGCCGGAGCCGACCGAGAAGTGCGCGGTGTGCGCCGCGTCCCCCATGAGCACCACGTTGCCCGCGGACCAGCGCGCGCAGCGCACCGTCGGGAAGCTCCGCCAGACGCTCCTGTTGGCGATGAGCCGGTGCCCGTCGAGCTCCTCGGCGAAGAGCGCCTCGCAGTAGGCCAGCGTCTCGGCCTCGCTGGCCCCGTCCATCCCGGCCGCCGCCCAGGTCTCGTCGGTGCACTCCACGATGAAGGTGGACCGCCCGGGCTCGTACTGGTACGCGTGCACCCTCCACAGCCCGTGCTCGTCCTCCCGGAAATAGAAGGTGAAGGCCTCGAACGGCTTGGTCGTTCCGAGCCAGACGAAGCGGTTGGGACGCCAGTCGATCGAAGGCTCGAAGCGGTCCGCGAGCAGCTCGCGCACGCTCGAGTTGACCCCGTCCGCCCCGACGACGAGGTCGCGGTCCCCCAGCTCGTCCAGGCTCGCGACCTCGGTCTCGAAGCGGACGTCGACCCCGAGCTCGAGCGCCTGCCTCTGCAGCACCGCGAGCAGCGTCTGACGGCTCATCCCGCTGAAGCCGTGCCCGGTGCTGCGCAGCATCTGGCCGCCGAAGTGGACGTCGATGTCGTCCCAGCGGACGAAGTGATCGGTGATCGCGGCGTACGTCTCGGAGTCCGCTCCCTCCACCTCGGCGATCGTCGCGTCGCTGAACACGACCCCGAAGCCGAAGGTGTCGTCGGGTCGGTTGCGCTCCAGGACGACGACATCGCTGGCGGGATCTGCGCGCTTCATGAGGATGGCGAAGTACAGACCCGAAGGTCCCGCACCCACCACCGCGATCCTCACGGCGCGGCCTCGCCGGGCCCGGAGCCCCTCACCCGGGCGTCCCCGCCGAGGCGGCCGCCCGGTCCGCTTTCGCCTGCGCCACCATCGCCCCCGCGACGATCAGGTGCTGGATCTCGGTCGTGCCCTCGTAGATCCGCAGCGCGCGGACCGAGCGATAGAGCCGGTCCACCGGGTGGGCGGAGAGCACACCCAACCCCCCGACGATCTGGATGGCCTCGTCGATGATCCGCTGGGCGGCCTCGGTCGCGAAGGCCTTGGCCATGGCGGCCTCGGTCGTGATCCGCTCGGCGCCCAGGTCCTTCTCGTAAGCCGCCCGGTAGACGAGCATCCGCGCGGCCGTGAGCTCGATCGCCATGCGTCCGAGCTTGTCCTGGATGAGCTGGAAGTCCGCGAGCGGCTTGCCGAACTGATGCCGCGCGACCGCGTGGTCGAGAGCCTCCCGGAGCGCCCGCTCGGCCATGCCGCATGCGGCCGCGCCGACCGTGGGCCGGAGCTGGTCGAGCGTGGCCATCCCGAGCTTGAACCCCCGACCCTCCTCCCCGATCCGGTTCCCGGCCGGGACCCGGCACGACTCCAGCGCGAGCTCGCCGAGCGGATGGGCCGCGCTCATCACCTGGGGGCCCGCGAAGCGCAGGCCGTCCGCGTCGGCGGGCACGACGAAGGCCGACACCCCGCGTCCGCCCCTGCCCGGGTCCGTCGTGGCGAAGACGACGTAGTAGTCGGCGATGCCCGCGTTGCTGATCAGCCACTTGTGCCCGTCGAGCACGTAGTGGTCCCCGTCCCGCACGGCACGCGTCGTCATCGACGCGACGTCCGAGCCCGCTCCGGGCTCGGTCATGGCGAACGCCGACATCAGCTCGCCCTCCAGGGCGGGAGCCGCCCACCGTCGGCGCTGCTCCTCGGTGCCCGCCAGCAGGAGCGGGGTGATGCCGAGGCCCTGCAGCGCCCACACCGCGTCGGCGAGCGGCGATGCGGCGGCGATCGCCTCGCGCGCGAGGCAGCAGGCGCGCAGATCCCGTCCGCCGATGGGC
>JBFFWJ010000387.1:0-4115 GCA_041570315.1 Longimicrobiales bacterium
AGGCCGTCGAGGCGTTCGCGGCCGACTTCTCCGGGTCGATTCGCCTCGGCGCCGCGGTGACGGCGGTCGAGCAGGTGCCGTCCGGGGCTCGGGTGACGTCGGACGCCTCGACGACGGTCGTGGCGGACCGGGTGCTCGTGACCGTCCCGGTTCCGGTGCTCGACCGCATCCGCTTCCAGCCGGCGCTCTCGCCGCAAAAGGCCGAGGCCGCGGCCGGAGGCTTCGACTACCAGGCCGCCACGCGCGTCTTCGTCCGCTTCGCCTCCCGGTTCTGGGAGGAGGACGGCCTGAACGGGTGGGCGGTGACGGACTGGCCCGAGGAGATCTGGCATCCGACGTGGGACGTGCCGGGCCCCGACGCGGTCTTGCTGACCTACGTTCGGGCGGACAGGGCCCGCGACCTGGACGCTCGCACGGCCGACGATCGGATCTCCACGGTGGTCGCGCACTGGGAGGACGTCTTCCCCGGCGTCACCGGCGAGGCCGCCGGCGGCGTCTCGCACTCGTGGCAGGACGAGGAGTGGAGCCGCGGCGCCTGGGCCGCTCCGACACAGGTCCAGGACGCGGAGCTTTCCGGCGCGCTGAGGGCCCCGGAGGGCCCGGTCCACTTCGCCGGCGAGCACGTCTCGGGGGCACGCGGCTGGATGCAGGGAGCTCTGGAGTCGGGAATCCGGGCGGCACGAGAGATCCACGAAGCGTAGCGCCCGGACCCGCCGAGGGCCCCGTCACGCGCGGGTCGCGAACCACCCCAGGCGCCGTCCCGCGAAGTAGAGCCCCGCACCCAGCGTCAGCGTGCCGAGGGCCAGGCCCGTCGGGACGGGGGCCGCGACGAGCCCGTTGACCCAGGCGGCGAGGGTGATGCCGATGAAGACGATCGCCGGCGCCGGGTGGAGCGGCGTGTCGAACACGTCGCCCTCGGCCTCGATGCCCCGCCGTCGCACGACGAACAGCGTGCCGATCGTGAGCGCGTTGAAGAGCAGCAAGGACGAGCCGATGTAGATCAGGAGCGCCGAGAACGCACCGGTCAGCGCCAGCAGCGAGGCGAGCACGCCCTGCGCCGCGATCGCGGCGACCGGAGCCACGCCGTGCTCGGAGGTCCTCGCCAGGAACCGGGGCGCGACGCCGTCACGCGCCATCGCGTAGTAGATGCGCGGGCCGACGGCGGTCATGGCGCTGACCGACCCGAACATCGCGAGCGCGATCACGCCGCTCACGGCGAGAGCTCCCGCCTCCCCGAAGAGGCGCTCGGCGGCTACCGCCCCGATCGCGATCTCGGGCTCCCACCGACCCTCGGGCACGGCGTAGAAGAAGAGCGCGTTCAGGAGGAGGTAGGTCACGATGACGAAGAGGGTGCCCCCGAGGATGGCGATCGGCAGGTTCCGGCGCGGGCGTCGGACCTCCCCGGCGATGTAGGCAGCGGCGTTCCAGCCCGCGTACGCGTACGTCACCTGCAGGAGCGCAACCCACCAGTTGCTCCGCGGCTCGCTCGCGGCGGTGAGGCCCGACCATTCGCCGTTTCCGCTGGAGAATCCGGTCAACAGCAGCACGGCGATCGCACCCAGCACCAGGCTGGCCAGCGTCGTCTGGAAGCCCCCGCTCCAGCGCACCCCGACGCAGTGCACGAGCGTCAGGACCAGGACCAGGCCCGCGGCGGCCGCCGCCCCTTGGGTGACGCCCCCGATGAAGACGGCGTCCGGGTCCCAGCCGTCGATCAGCGGCGCGACGTACGCCGCCACCCCGAGCGACGAGGCCGCCACCGCCGCCGAGAAGCCCACGACGAACGACGTCCACCCGCTCAGGAAGCCCCACAGCTGGCCGAAGCCCTCGGTCAGGAAGCGGTACTCGCCGCCGGCGCGGGGCATGCGCGTCGCGAGCTCGGAGTAGCAGAGCGCGCCGCAGAGCCCGAGAAGGCCGGCCGCCAGCCACACCCCCAGGGACGCCGGAGCGCTCCCCGTCGCCACCCGCACGAACGCGGGCACGGTGAAGATGCCCGAGCCGATCATGTTGGTGACGACGAACGCCCCGGCGGCCAGAGGCCCGAGCGTGCGGATCAGGCCGTCGGGATGGGAGCCGCCGGGCTTCATCGGAAGGCCGGTCGCAGGGTCACCGATCCAAGCTCCACTTCGACTCCTCGGGGAAGTCCGAACGCCGCACGCAGGCACCGGGCCGACCCCGCCCGTCCTCGCGGGCCGAGTGGGCACGCCCGGCTCGCGTTCAGGCTGCGACGGTCGGCGGAGTCGCGCAAGCCGCCGCGCGCCCGGGGCGAGGGCGAGCCGAGCGAGAACGGCCCAGGCGATGCCAAGCGTGCGCGAAGCCGGATCGGACTCCGATGGTTGCCCGGATCGCACTCCCGATGGTTGCAGCATCGAGTCAGCGCTGGTCGAACTCTCGGACACGCGGTAGCCTCTTGCTTCGGAAGCGTCGCCACACTCTCTCCCCCAGTCCTACGGCCATGCTCTCGATCGAGCCGAAGCGGCCCAGGGGGCCCGATACGCGGCCCATGCTGCTCACGGCGGTTGTCGCTCCCCCCGACGTCGACGCACTGCTCCGGGCGTGACGGCCGTCCGTCGATCCGGGCTCACACGCCTGCTGCCGTTCGCCCTGCTCGGCGCCGCGGCTTGCGCGTCCGACGCCACCGGCCCGGGCGGCGACGTCGATCCGCTCGTCCTTCAATGGCCGGTGCCGGGGGTCGAAGGGAGGGACTGGGTGATCAACAACTATGTCGACCTGGACCCGGGCTCGGGGCTCCGAGACTACCGCGGCGGCGTCAAGACGTACGAGGGGCATCGAGGCGTCGACATCGACGTGCCGAACTTCCGGTGGATGGACGGCGACCACCCGATCGTCGCGGCCCACGCCGGAGAGGCCGTAGCCCTCCACGGCGCCCAGCCGGATCGCAACACGTCGTGCCTCGGCTCGTGGAACTTCGTTCGCATCCGCCACGACGACGGGTCGGTCATGATCTACGGGCACCTCAAGAGGAATTCGATCACCGTGGGCGTGGGCCAACGCGTCGAGGCGGGTGAGGTGCTCGGTGTGGTGGGAAGCTCCGGGTGCTCCACCCAGCCTCACCTGCACCTCGAGCTGCTCGACGCCAACGCGGCGGTCGTGGATCCCTTTCAGGAGGGGCTCTGGGCCTCCGCGCCGACGTATGATCCGCCGCTCGACTTCATGGACCTCTCGGTGAAGAACGGCCCGATCTCAGGTCTCGACGAGCTCAAGGACCCGCTGCCGAACGCGACGGCGGTTACCCTGGGGGGAACGCTCGGCGTCGGGCTCTCGATGTCGGGCGGGGCGACCGGCGACGTCGTCCGCGTCACGGTCGAGGACGGTGGCGGGAGCCTCGTGTACGACTTGAGAACGACGTTCTCTCAGACATATCGGCACAGCTACTGGTACTGGAACCGGGCGCCGGTCCAGGGCGCGCCGGGAAGCTGGACGCTGCGCGTCCACGCAGCCGGCGACGTGAGGGCGACGTACTCGCTCACGGTGGAGTAGAGGGAGCTCGCGTGGCGTAGAGATGCGATCGATGAGGTGCTCCCCCGCGTTGGCGTTCGGCTCGACTGCGGCCGCCGCCGGGGTGCACGAAGTCCCCGTCAGGAGATGCTCGGAGGCCCTCCCCTGCGCGACGGGATGACCCGGCCCGGGAGCGTGTAGAGGATCTCCCCACCCTCCAGCACGAACTCTCCGTTTACGATCACGTGGTCGATTCCGGACGCGTGCCGGTGCGGCTCGAAGAAGGTCGCCTCGTCGCTGATCGTCTCCAGATCGAAGACGACGAGGTCGGCCCAGTAGCCCTCCCGGATCTCGCCGCGGTCTCGCAGCCCCATGATGCGCGCCGGCAGCGAGGTCTGGGACCGGATCGCGGCCTCCACCGACAGCGAGCCGGCGGTCATCGCGTACTGCCGGATCTTGCGCGGGAAGGTCCCGTAGTAGCGGGGGTGCACCGACCCGTCTTCGGGCACCGCGATGCCGCCGTCGGACGCCGTCGCCACCCACGGCTGCGCGGCGTACGCCTCCACGTCGATCTCCGACATCGAGAAGCCGCGCAGGCGCCCTCCGCCCCGCCGGTCCGGATCCCCCTCGAGCTGGAGGTCGATCGCCATCTGGACGGG
>JBFFWJ010000388.1:0-4113 GCA_041570315.1 Longimicrobiales bacterium
GAGGCCATCCGGGACGCCGGAGAGCTGTCGCGCGCGTGCCTGCGGGCCGCGGTCGTGTCCGCCGAGGGTGGGGCGGGGGAGCGCAGCGCGCCCGGAGCCGCCCCGACGCACGAGGAGCCGACCCGGTCCCCGGCCGGGAGTGGTGACGAGGGCTCCGGGGAGAAGCGGAGGTCGAGACGCAGGTACCGCTGGGACTGACGCTCTCCGCCGAAGCCGGGTGATCCGCCGGCGGTGTCCCCTCAGCGTCCTCCGTCGGACACCGTCGCCGCGTCGGCCCCCTTCACGTGCTCGTCGAACCAGCCGATGAACCGCGCCCACATGTCCAGCTTGTTCTCGATCGCGCGAGGCGTGTGGGACTCGAAGGGGTACTCGTAGAGCACCGCCGTCTTGCCGAGCGTGGTCAGCGCGTGGATCATCCGCCGCGACTGCACGGGGAAGGTGCCCGTGTTGTTGTCGTCGCCCCCGTGGTACATGAGGAGCGGCGTGTCGATCTGGTCCGCCCGGAAGAACGGCGACATCTCGATGTAGGTGTGCGGGGCCTCCCAGATGATGCGGCGCTCGGCCTGGAAGCCCGAGGGGGTCAGGGAGCGGTTGTAGGCCCCGTCGCCCGCGATGCCGGCCTTGAAGTAGGGAGCGTTCGCCAGGATGTTCGCCGTCGCGAAGGCTCCGTAGCTGTGTCCGCCGTGGCCGATGCGGTCGATGTCGATCACGCCGAGCCCGTCCACGGCGCGGATCGCGCCGTACATCGCGTCGACGAGGTTGCCGATGTAGGTGTCGTTGTAGTTCTCCCCGATGATCGGGATGTCGGGGTACACGAGCGCGTAGCCCTGCGTGAGCCACAGATCGGACCACCGCAGCCAGCTCATGTGCGTGAACGCGTTCTTGTTGCGTGACTGGATCGCGGCGTGCTCGTACCCCTCCGGGGTCGTGTACTCGCGCGGATACGTCCAGAAGATCGCCGGCACCTTCTGCCCGTCCACGTAGCCGACCGGGAGCGACACGCGCCCCTGCACGAGCAGGCCGTCCCGCCGCTCGAACTCGAAGTCGATGCGCCGGGCGGCCGTCACCTCGGGAAAGGGATCGACGTTGTTGGTCAGGTTCTCCCACGACCCGCGCTCCCAGAGGAAGCTGTCGGGGAAGTCGGACACGGACTCACGGCTCACGATCATCCGGTCCAGGTCGGGGTCCAGGGGCACGAGCGGCCGGTCGTAGGAGTCGGCCGCGCCCTCGAAGACCCGCTCGGTCGCGCCGTCCACGAGGCCGACGCGGTCGACGAACGGCCGGGGTCGGAAGTCGTCCCGGTAGCCCGGGCCCCGCAGGTACGCGGAGGCGCCGTCGGTCGACACCACCGCGTGCTCGAGCCCGTTGGGCGTCCGGCCCGTGAGGACGTCTCCCCTGAGGGCGGTCGGGTCCTCGGTGTCGTAGAAGTCGACGAGCAGCGTCCGCGCCGGGTCGGCGGCGTCCAGCCTCCAGTGGGCGATCCCGCGCTCTCCGTCCCGGGAGACCGTGGCGAAGGCGTGAGCCCCGTCCGGCGAATAGGTGACGGACGAGACCGGATCCTCGCTCTCCGCGACCACGACGCCCTCGTCCGGGTCGAAGGGCTCGGTGACGAGCATGAGTCGATCGGGGCGCGGTCCGTCCCCGTCCCCGTTCCGGGGAGCGCGCTCGAGGTACGCGAGGCCCGACCCGTCGGGACGCCAGGCGAAGCCTCGGGGTCCGTTGCCCCCGTCCCCGTTCCCGAACCCGCCACCCCCTTCGTTCAGCGGGCGGTAGGCGAGCTCCGCGACCTCGGCGCCCGAGCGGTCGAGGATCACGGTCGCCCGCGGAAAGCCGCGATAGCTGGTGATGTAGCTGAACGGGCGCTCGATGCGGGTCGCGAGGACGTGCGCCCCGTCGGGGCTCAGCGACAGGGACTCGTACATCCCCGGCCCGCCGATCGGACGGACGTCGCCGTCGGGAAGGATCTCGGCGATCTGGCTGCGGGCGAAGTGCTCGAAGAGCGCCTCGTCGTGCGCGTCCTCCAGCAGATACGGGAAGGTCCGGGTCGGGGTGGCCTCGTCGCGCGTGCGCCTCGTGACCGGACCCGACGGGATCGGGTCACGCTCGGGCTCCGGCCCGCGATCACGCGGGACCAGGAGCGTGATGACCGACCCCTCGGGGGTCCACTGCAGCATGTCCGAGGGCCGGCTGCCCTGCCCGTTCGCGCTGGTCCCGACGGTGGCGAGCACCCGTCTGTCGCTCAGGCGGCGCGCCCGTCCGTCCGCCACGTCGGCGACCCATACCTCGGTGTGCGACGGCAGGTGCGCCAGGAAGGCGATCCGGGAGCCCTCCGGTGACCACGTGAAGTCGCTCGCGAAGGACCCGGCGGGGAGGTCCACGTCGATGAAGCGGCGACGCTCGAGCGAGTAGAAGCGGAAGCCGTCGATCCCGTACGTGTCCAGGTGCCAGAGCCGGTCCGTGCGAGGCCTGACCTCGAGCTCTCCCAGGCGGTACGTCGTCCTGGACATCAGCTCGAGGGTCGACAGCTCGGTCGCGTGCGGCACGAGGAAGTGGTCGCCGTCCGGGCTCGCGTAGTCGAGGCTGGCGTAGCTGTTGTCCGTCCGCAGCATCCGCGCGATCTCGGCAGGTGGCTGCACGTAGGCGGAGGCGTCGGGATTCTCGGTCGGCCCCTCCCGCTCCTGGGCCCACAGGGCGGGGGCGAGCGCGGCGGCCAGGGCGAGCACGGAGAGCAGGGTGCGGCGGGGCGTGTTCATCGGCGCTTCCAGGGTCGGTCGGACGTTGGCGGCGCGGCCGGGGCCTGTGCGGCGCGGCGCGGCGCGTAAGAGTGGGGGGGCGGACGGGCGCCGGCCAGGGTGCGCGCGGGCGCGGAGCCGTCTCGGGACCGGCGCGGGGTGCTGCGGCCCGGGACGGGCCCGGGAAGTCCGCCGGCTCGGGTCGGGCTCGGGGGACCCGATGATCGGGACAGGCTCGGGGGCCGTGCTCGACCCGATCCGGTCGGGATGCCGCGCCGCGGGGCGGCGTCAGCGCGCGAGCGCTCGGTCCAGCCAGTCGACGAGCGTGCGGGGGTCGAGCCTCATGACGTGACCCGCCCCGGGCACCACCTCCAGCGTGACCTCGACCCCCCGGGCCGAGAGGGCGGCGGCGGTGGCCTCGGACGCGGCAACCCAGCCGTCGTCGTGCTCGCCGACGAGGAGGCGCACCGGAGTGCCCGCCAGCGCGGCCAGGTCGGCGGGGTCGCCGCCGAAGGAGCCCGGGAGCCCGAGCAACGCCGCGAAACGGGACGGCTCGGCCAGGGCGGCGAAGAACATCCCCCGTCCGCCGTTGGAGGCGCCGACCAGCGCCACGCGCCGCTCGTCGAAGCGCAGCTCGCGCTCCATCCACGAGAAGATCGCGGGGATCGCGTCGGAGGCCGCGTCGCCGTGGGTGGGCCCGCGCACGGCGGGCGCCACCCCCCAATACCCCCGCGCGGCCGGCTCGGAGAGCCAGTAGCTGCGCACGAACGACTCCACCAGCTCGGGGGAGCCGCTGCCCCAGGGCAGGGCGAGGATCAGGGGTGCGGGTGTCGAGCCCGCGCCGACCGGCGGCACCGGCGGCACGACCGCGACGTCGAGCACGCCGCCGGACCAGGGGATGCGATGCCACTCGATCGCGGACTGCAGGGGCTCGCTCGGACCCGCACCCGCAGGCAGGGCGAGCGAGCCGAGGACGCAGAGCACGGGGAGCACGTCGGGACCTCTCTCGGAGGCGCGGTTCGAAGCTGCCGCGCTCAAGCTGGACGAGGCTTCGTGGCCCGGCAAGGATGCGGGCCGGGGGCGGCCGCCCTACTCTTCGGGCGCGTGCCGGGTCGGAGGACGCCGGCCGCCGCGGTACGCCCACGCAAGGGAGGAGTGAAGGCCCGATGCCCACGGCACGGCGCGCGGCGCCGCGCTTCGGCGCTCCGCTCGGCATCCTCGTGGCGGGCGCCCCGCTGTACCGCGGTGGCGCTCTCGGCGGGTACGAGCGCCCCGTGCTCCTGGTCCTCGCGGCGGGCTTCGGCTGGAAGCTGGCCGAGCATCTGCACGCATGGCCGGTCGTGGCGCCGGGCGCCCCGGCGCTGGCGCCCGGCGCGGCCGC
>JBFFWJ010000389.1:0-4112 GCA_041570315.1 Longimicrobiales bacterium
ACGATCGGGTCGGTGGGTTTCCGGACTGGCCCATCCTGGAGGACGTCGGCATCCTCCAGCGCCTGGCCCGGGTGGGGACCCGCCGCGCATTGCCGGCCGACCTGATCACGAGCGCGCGGCGGTACGAGACCGCGGGAGCCGTTCGTGGCTGGCTGCGCAACTCCGCCATCATCGCCCTGTACGGGCTCGGGGCTTCGCCGCACCGGCTCGCCGAGCGCTTCCCCCGCCCCTCGGCGCGGCCCGCCGCGCCTCGGCGCACCGTGGTCGTCTTCGCGAAGGCGCCTCGCCCGGGCCGCGTGAAGACGCGCCTGGCCGCCGACCTGGGGACGACGGCCGCGACGAGGATCTATCGAATGCTCGGCAAGGCTACGGTGGATGCGCTCCGGACCGGGCGCTGGCGGGTAGAGGTGCACGTCGATCCACCGGACGGCTCGGCGCTCGCCGAGGTGCGCGCCTGGCTCGCCACCGACGCGGTGGCGTATCGGCCGCAGCGCGGAGAGGACCTCGGAGAGCGGATGTCGCGAGCCCTGGGCGCCTGCCTCGGGGACGCCGACGAGGTCTGCATCGTGGGCACCGACGTGCCGGATCTGGGCGCCGACGCCGTCGAGGCGGCCTTCGAGGCCCTCTCCCGCCACGATCTGGTCCTCGGGCCCTGCACGGACGGTGGATACTACCTCCTGGCGCTCCGTCGTCCGATGCCGGAGCTCTTCGAGGACGTGCCATGGAGCTCCGCACGCGTGCTCGAGGTCACCGTGGACCGGGCACGGGAGCGCGGCGCTCGCGTAGCGCTCCTGGACCCCAAGACCGACGTCGACACCTCGGCCGACGTCCCGAGCGACCTCCTGTGCGGCTAGCCGGCTCGCGGCCGGCCGGGCCGGGAAGCCTTGCCGGCATGCTGGAGGGCACGAGGCTTGCACGGAGGACTTGCGACGACTCACGCCGATCCTCCAGGTTGAACCCCCTTTCCCGGGTCAACTCCATGTCTGCATGACGACAGCCCATCAGCTCCGACCCCGCCTGCGCTTCGAGAGCCTCGAGCACGTGACCACGCCGGACGGCTCCGGACGCGTATCGGTCAGGCTGGAATGGGGAGGCAAGATCTACGAGGGAACGGTGTCGTGCCTGGAGACCCAACAGAGCATTCTCAAGGCCGCGTCGCAGGCCGCGCTCTCGGCGACGCTCAAGTCGGCGGCCTCGGTGGAGCCGGGCAAGATCAGGCTGGAGGTGGTGGGCGTGAAAGCCGTGCGGGCCTTCGACGGATGGGTCGTGGTCACCCGCATCAACGGCACCGCGGGCGCGGACACCTACCGCCTCCTGGGCGCTGCGCCCTGCGAGCGTGAGGAGGATCTGCCCGGGGCGGCCGTGAAGGCCGTTCTCAACGCGAGCAACCGCGTGATGGAGCAGCGCGTCGCCCGCTGAGCGCGGCGCCCCCGGCGGGAGCCGCGGAAAGCCGGCGGACCCCTATCCCTGCTCGCGGAGACCGGGCACGCGCTCGTACCGGCGCCAGAGGCCGGGCCGGACCGGGACGAAGAGCGCGTCGAGCGGCCGGCGCGCGGAAAGCACGGCGAAGACCGGCACCCCCTCGTGCACGCCCACGCGGAGGATCTGCCCGCAGTCGACCGGGAAGGCTTCCTCCTCCGACCTCTCGAAGCGTGCCCCCTCGAACTCGATCGGCTCACCGGCCCGGTACCAGAAGGACTCCCCCGCGTATCCGCCGGCAAAGACCACGTTCGGCCTCATCCGGCGGGTGGAGATCCAGGCCGGGGCCACCAGCGTATCGCCGTCGGCGGTAAGCCGGATCGGGATGTTCTCCCCGGTCGAAAGGCAAACGGTCCCTTCCTCGACGAACGGCGCGGGCGCCGCTGCCGAGCGGACGACGACCGTGTCCGGCGGGGGCGGCGGGATCCGGATCGTGTCCGGCTCGACCCGGACCATCGCGCGCGGCGTGCACACCCACCCCCGTCGGCCCGGGCAGACGGCGATCGACCCCAGAAGACCCAGCTTCGGCTTGCGATACTCCGAGGAGTACCCGTCGCTGGGCCAGTCGTGGTTCGACGCGAGGTACTGGACGCCGACCCGGTAGCCCCGCCAGTCGAACTGAGCCCCGACGTTCACGTCGAAGCCGTTGTGCTCGGCCATCACCGTGAGCATGGAGGACCCCGACACCCCGACGTTGACCGAGCTGCCCGCGAACCACCCGTTCGAGTGCCCCGGCGAGTAGAAGTCGAGCTCCCCCGGCCCCCCGAGCATGCCCGTCCCGTATCCCAGCGTGAAGGTCATGTCGTTGGGTGGCAGCGGCCCCCCGTCGAAGCCCCTCACGTACGCGGTCGCCACGCCGTACAGGCTCAGGTTCGTGTCCACCCGGTCCAGGGCCGTGTACTCCGACCGCAGCCGCTCGTCGGGAAAGCCGAGGCGCCCCGGCTGATAGTCGCGGCCGTCGAGAAAGGAGGGGCTCGTCAGGTAGCGCCCGCCGACCGCGAGGCCCAGCCCCTGATCGATCGGCTCCCACAGGCGCAGCCGCCCGAACACCCCCCACAGGTCGCCCCCGGTGTCGGGATCGCCGAAGGCCTGCAGCGAGAGGCCCATCTCGACGCGGTCGAAGAGCCCCACGGCCAGCGAGGCGTCGCTGTAGAACTCGTCGATGCCCGGCCCCAGCGACGCCGTGGCCCCACGGTCGTCGACCTCCGCGCGCTGGGCCAGGCTCACGAAGAACCCCGACAGGGTGCCCGTGATCGCCCCGTGCGGAAGGACGCTCGAAACCGGAACGTCGATGAGCCCGGACCCGTAACGGAGCGTGCTGGGCATCGTGGGCGTCTGCCCGGCCGCGACGGCACCGGAGGCGCCCGCCGCCGCCAACGCGAGCAGCACCGCCGCCACCGCACGAAGCCCCCCGCGGCCGCTCACTCGCCCAGTCGAGCCTCGACCTCGCCGAGCCGCTTGGCGATGGAACCCGCCCATACCATCACGAGGACGATGGCGATGGCGTAGGCGGCGAACACGTGGAGGTAGGGCCGCAGGCTTTGTTGCGCGAGCTCGCTCGGCGGGTCGAGGCCCATCTCCTGGGCCGCTGACGCCGTCGCGGTGAGCGCGAGGAGGGCGGTCGGCAGAAGACCGCGGAGGAGCGTGCGAATTCTGGACATGGCTCGTCGGGAGTTCATGCGGCGACTCGGCGGGCACGGAGCTCGACCCGGTGGCGGAGCCCCTCGAGGGAGTAGCGAAGAAGGAAGAGTCCGAAGAAGAGCACCGTGAAGACCGCGAGGCTGGTGAGCAGGAGGGTCAGCATGTCGCCCGGCAGCGTCGGGCCCTCGGGCTTCATCACGACCGGCTCGGGGTGCAGCGACCGGAACCAGACGACGCTGAGGTGGATGAAGGGAATGTCGAGCGCACCCACGATCGCCACCACGGCGGCGAAGCGCTTCCCCTTCTCCGGGTCCTCCGTGGCGGCCCGGACCATGAAGTACCCGAGGAAGATGAACCAGAGCAGCAAGGTGAACGTGAGCCGCGGCTCCCAGGTCCAGTACGTGCCCCAGGCGATCTTTCCCCACAGGGGGCCGGTCGTGAGCATGATCGTCGCGAAGATCATGCCGCCCTCGGCCGCGCACAGCGCAGCCCGGTCGAGCCGTTCGTCGCGGAGCCAGAGGTACATCCCGCTCGTCAGCGCGGCGAGGCCGAACGCGAGGAACGACGTCCATGCCGCGGGCACGTGCACGTAGAAGATGCGCTGCGCGATCCCCTGGCTGACCTCGGTCGACACCCAGAAGAAGGAGAGCCAGTAGACGAGGAGGAGGCCTGCCAGGCCGAGCAGCGTCATCGCCGTCCCCGCACGACGGATACCGGTACCGTTCATCAGTCTTCCACCACGTATCGAAAGAGCATCGCGCCCGCCGCCAGGGCCATCACCGCGAAGGCGCCGAGCATTCTCACGTTCCCCTCCACCTCGGCGAGGGGGCGGGCGGCCATGAGACGGGCCGTCGCGCCCACGCCGTAGATCACCATCGGCAGAAGAAGGGGGAAGACCAGGATGGGCAAAAGGGTCTCACCCATCGTCGTCCCCGACGACACTGCCGCGAACAGCGTCCCCAGCGCCACGAAGCCCAGCGCGCCGATCCCCA
>JBFFWJ010000390.1:0-4108 GCA_041570315.1 Longimicrobiales bacterium
CTGTCCGCGAGCCGCCTCGAAGCCCTCGGCGCGTGCCCGCTCCGGTACCTGCACGCCGCCGTGCTGCACGTCCACCCACCCGATGACCCGGAGCTCGACCCGGATCGCTGGCTGGACCCGCTCCGGCGCGGAGGCCTCCTGCACGACGTCTTCGAGACGACGCTGCGCGAGGCGCGTGACCGCGGCCTGGCCCTCGAGGACTCGGGGCTCGAGGCGCTCGCCCTCCAGGTGCTCGGGCGGAGAATCGCGACCGCGCGCCACGAGGTGCCCCTGCCGGGCGAGGGCACGCTTCGGCGGGAGACGGTCTCGCTGGAGGAGGACGTTCGCTCCTTCGTGCGCATGGTGCGTCAGCACGGCGCGCCCTGGATCGCGCTCGAGCTCACCTTCGGCCGCGAGGAGGATCCTCCGGTGGAGCTGGACGTGGGCGGTGGGGCGATCCGGGTTCGTGGCGCGATCGACCGTGTCGACGAGGACCTCGGGGGCATGCGCGTGGTCGACTACAAGACCGGAAGCGCAAGGGACTTCTCCGACCCGTCGGGCGTCTTTCACGGGGGACGTCGCCTGCAGCACGCCATCTACGCCCGCGTGGCCGACGCCCGCCTGCGGGGACAGGTCGTGGCGGGCGAGTACCACCACCCGACCAGGCGCGGCGAGAATCAGGTGTTCGCCTTCTCCAGCGAGGACTTCGGCGGGCTGGAGGAGCTCGTGGGGCGCATGCTGGACGGCGTCGCGGCCGGCGCCTTCGTCCCGACCGACGACCCCGACGACTGCCGTTTCTGCGACTACGCGGAAGTGTGCCGCGCTCGGCGCGGAGACTGGGGTCGGGTGACCTCGCCGCTGGCCGACTGGTCCTGTGAGCACCTCAACGCGGGGCTCGATCCCGCCCTGGCGAGCCTGAAGCGCGTGCGCACGTTCGAGGGTTAGCCCCAGGGGAGGGTTGGCCAGAGGGGAGGTCGGCGGGCCCCCGGTCAGGGCACGCGACCCTCGAGGATCTCCACGAGCGCCTCCGTGTCGATGTTGCCGCCGGAGACCACGGCCACGACGTCGCCGTCGCCGGCCGCCCCGCACGCCGCGGCCGCGACCGCGCACCCGCCCGCTCCTTCCGCGACGACGTGCGCGCGTGAGACGAGGATTCGGATCGCGTCGCACACCTCGGCCAGGCTCATGACGAGGGATCCACGGAGGAGTCGCGAGGCGAGCGGCCACATCTCGGGCAGCACTCCCTTCCCGCCGATTCCGTCGACGAAGCTCGGAGTGCGCTCCACCTCGACCGGGGCGCCCGCCTCGAGGGAGGCGGCCAACGGCGCCGCCGTCTCCACCTCGGCCGCGTAGACCGGCACGTCCGGTCGCGTCGACGCGATCGCCGAGGCGATGCCGCAGGCCAGCCCCCCGCCACCGTACGGCGCGACCACGGCGGCCACGTCGGGGAGGTCCTCGAGGATCTCGAGACCGATCGTGCCGTTGCCCGCGATGACGGCCGGATCGCTGACCGGATGCACGAAGAAGCCTTCCTCGGCGGGATGGCCGTGCTCCCGGAGCACCGTCCACCACTCCTCGAAGGGCACCTCGACCGAGGTCGCGCCGAGGGCGGCGATGGCGTCGAGCTTTGCCCGCGGGGCGCTGTCCGGCACGATCACCCTGCAGGGGACGCCCAGGCGTCGGGCGCTGAAGGCCACTCCTTGAGCCATGTTGCCGGCGCTGGCCGTGTAGACGCCCCGGGCCAGCGCTCCGCGCTCGGCGAGCGCCATCGCGTTCGCCGCGCCGCGGACCTTGAAGGAGCCGATCGGTTGGAGGCACTCCAGCTTCAGCCAAATCCGTCTGCGGCGCTCGGGGAGCTCGAGGGGTATCAAGGGCGTGCGCACGGCGGCTGAGCCGATCCGCGCTCTCGCCGCCTCGATGTCGCGCGCGTCGATGGGGCCGATCTCGTCCATGCGCGGACGATGGCTGCTCGGTGCCGCGGCGGCTAGGTTGGCCGCTCGTTCCCGTCCGACGCATCCGATGATCTCCGACCCGACCGCAGTCTTCTTCGTGCTCGCCGGCGTCGTCGCCACCGCGATCGCCCTGGAGCTGCGCACGAAGGTGTTTCGAGCGCTCGGCTCCGCGCTGGTCGGAATCCTGCTGGGCATGCTCCTGTCGAACGTCGGGATCATCCCCGGCGAGTCCCCGGCGTACGACTTCCTGGCGGGGCCCGCGGTGTCGGCGGGCATCATCCTCATCCTCCTCACCGTGGACGTGCGGAGCGTCCTCGAGGCGGGTCCGGCGATGCTCGCCGCCTTCGGTGTGGGGGCCGTCGGCTCCGCCGCCGGCGCCTCGCTGAGCGCCGTGCTGCTCGCCGAGGACATCGGCCCGGAGACCTGGAAGCTCGCCGGGCAGTACACCGCGACCTACACCGGGGGAGGCGTGAACTTCGCGGCGGTCGGCGCGGCGCTCGACACGAGCGGTGAGCTGTTCGCCGCCGGCATCGCCGCGGACGTGTTGATGACCGCGATCTGGATGGCGGCCTGCCTCACGGTGCCCGTGCTCTTCGCGGGGCGCGCGCGGACACGCGGCCCGGCCGCTCGGCGGGAAGCGGAGGCCACGACCGACGCGCTGCGCGATTCGGCTCCGAGCCTGCACCAGATGCTCTACTCGAGCGTCGGAGCGATCCGGCTCCAGGATCTGGGGCTCATGGCCGTCATCGTGCTCGGAACGCTGTGGGCCTCCGACGAGCTCGGAGCCCTCCTCGCTCCGGTCCCCGGCGTGCTCTTCCTGACGACGATCGCGCTCGCGCTGGCGCAGGTGCCCGCGGTGCGCGCCCTGCACGGGCCGGGGGTGATCGGGAACTACCTGGTGCTGATCTTCCTCGCCAGCAACGGGGCCATGTCCGTGATCGCGAACATCGTGGTGATCGGTCCGCCGATCGTGTACTTCGCCGCGATCACCGTGGGCGTGCACGGGCTGATCGTGTTCGGGCTCGGTCGCTTGGTCGGGCTCGACTTGAAGACGCTCGCGGTCGCGTCCCAGGCGAACGTCGGGGGGCCGGCGTCCGCGATGGCGCTGGCCACCGCCCGCGGCTACACCGATCGCCTGTTGCCCGGAGTAGCGGTGGGGCTGCTCGGCTACGCGGCAGGCAACTACGTGGGCTTCGCGATCGCGACCCTCGTGCGCGGGACCGTGGGGGGCTGATCGTCGGCTCCCCGCCGGCCGGCCGGCGGGGGTGCCGGACCGTCCACGGGGACGGCTGGGCGGGCCCCGAGGTCGCTGCTCAGAGGCCGAGCTCGGCGCGCGCCTCCTCCTCGGTCAGGAGGAAGGGGAGGAGGCGCTCCTTCAGACCCTCGGGGAGCGGACGCGGTTTCAGCGTATCCCGCGTCGTGCATACGAGCACCTCGTGCCCGGCCACCGCGAGCCGCCCCGACGTCAGGTGGAGCACGTCGAAGTTGATGCGGAGCGAGCTGGTGCCGAAGCGCGTGAAGTACGCCGCCACCCGGAGCTCGTCGTCGAGGCGGGCGGGGTAGAGGAAATCGGACTCCAGGTGGGCTCGCGGAAGCCAGATGTCGTAGCGGTCGAAGACCTGGTGGTAGGGGACGCCCGCGGCGCGGAAGAGCTCCATCTCGGCCAGCTCGAAGAAGCGCACGTACGCGCCGTAGAAGATGATGCCGGCCTTGTCGACCGCGGACCACCGCACCCGCTCGTCCACCGTGAACAACCGCTTGCTCATCGGATCTCCGTGTCCGCCACCCACGCTTGCACGCCCGACAGGCCACCCAGGCCGGGCCGCCCGTCGTAGCGCGCGTCCGAGAAGGTCACCCGCCACCCGGCGCCCTCGCCGACCACCCGCACGTAAGGGTAACGGGACCACGTCAGGTAGTCGCGCACGTCGGGTCTGGCGCGAGCGGCGCGCACGACCGCGTCGAGGCGCGTGGCGTCCAGCCCGTCGGGCCCGGCGGCGAGGGGGACGGCCGCCTCGGGTCGGAGAACGACCCTGGGCCGCTCCAGCCACGCGTGACGTCCGGGGACGAAGGCGTCGGCGGTGCGGACCTCGACCTCGGAGCGGAACGGGTCGCCGGGCAGGGGCGCGACCATCACGTCCTCGACGGTCAGCCCCGCCCCGAGCGCGGCCGAGCGGACC
>JBFFWJ010000391.1:0-4107 GCA_041570315.1 Longimicrobiales bacterium
CGAAAGCTTGGTCCGGGCGCGGCCGACCGCCCAGCCGGACGCGGCGTGATGCCGGGCACCGGCCGCTCCAGGCCAGGGCGCTGGCTCTCGGCCTGGTGGACGAGGTCGCCGACGACGACGGTCTCGAGGCGGCGGCGGTGGAGCTCGCCCGCAGGCTGGCGGCTTCGCCCGATCCGCCGGTGCGCACGCGAGACCGGGAGGTGATGAGCGAGGACGGCGAGGGCGATCCTTTCGCCGACCAGCGTGCCCGAGCCGAGAAGCGCGCGCGCGGCTTCGAGGCTCCCCTCGCCTGCATCGACTGCGTCGAGGCCGCCGCGCGCAGGCCGTTCGAGGAGGGTCTCGCCTTCGAGCGCGAGACGTTCCTGCGCTGCCGCGACTCCCTGCAGTCCAAGGCGCTCCGCCACGTCTTCTTCGCCGAGCGCGAGGCCCGCAAGGTGCGCGGTGTCGGGCCGGACACGGCGGCGCGTCCCGTCCGCCGGGCCGCCGTGCTGGGCTGTGGCACCATGGGCGGAGGCATCGCGATGTGCTTCGCGAACGCGGGCATCCCCGTGGTGGTCACCGAGGAGGCCGCGGACGCCCTCCGACGCGGTATGGAGACGATCCGGCGCAACTACGCCTCCACCGTGTCCAAGGGGAGACTGAGCCAGGAGGACGCCGAGGCCCGCCTCGCGTTGATCGAGTCGTCGCTGGACCTCGAGCGGGTGGCGGACGCCGACATCGTGATCGAGGCCGTCTTCGAGGACATGGCGCTGAAGAAGGACATCTTCTCGCGGCTGGACCGCCTGTGCGCGCCGCACGCCGTGCTGGCGACCAACACCTCCTCGCTGGACGTGAACGAGATCGCGTCGGTGACGTCGCGCCCCGAGCAGGTCCTCGGCACGCACTTCTTCAGCCCGGCGAACGTGATGCGCCTCGTCGAGATCGTGCGCGGTGAAGCGACGTCGCCGGAGGCGCTCGCCACCGCGATGACGTTGACGCGCGCGCTCGGCAAGGTCGGCGTCGTGGTGGGCGTCTGCGATTCCTTCGCGGCCAACCGGATGCTGTACCCCTACACGCGTCAGGCCCAATTCCTGATCGAGGAGGGCGCCTTCCCCGAGCAGGTCGACCGGGTCATCTACGACTTCGGCTTCCCCATGGGCCCGTTCGCGCTGGGGGACCTGGCCGGGCTCGACGTCGGCTGGCGGGTCCGCCAGCACCGTGAGCCCGTGCGTCCGAAGCACCTGCGGTACTCGACGATCGCCGACCGGCTCTACGAGATGGGCCGGTACGGCCAGAAGACCGGGAAGGGCTGGTACCGCTACGAGCCGGGGAGCCGAGCGCCGCTTCCCGACCCGGAGGTGCACGAGCTCGTCGTGGCGGCCTCCGGGGAGCTCGGCATCGAGCGCCGCGACATCCCGGACGAGGAGATCCTGCAGCGGTGCCTGTACCCGCTCATCAACGAGGGCGCCCGGATCCTGCAGGAGGGAATCGCCGAGCGCTCCAGCGACCTGGACCTGGTGTGGCTCTACGGGTTCGGCTTTCCCCGCTACCGCGGCGGGCCGATGTTCTACGCCGACTCCGTGGGTGTCGACCACGTGTACGAGACGATGCGGCGCTTCCACGAGGTCCACCGCGACTGGATGGAGCCGGCGAGGCTCCTCGGAGAGCTCGCGGCAGAGGGACGGACGTTCACCGAGTGGAGAGCCGAATGATCTTCCGAAGCCCCTACCCCGACGTCGAGATCCCCGACGTATCGGTCACGGCGCACGCGCTGCGTCGCGCCGGGGAGCTGGCCGACCGACCGTGCCTGATCGACGGGGCGACCGGGCGCACGCTCCGCTACGGCGACCTGGTCACCGCGGTGCGGCGGACCGCCGGAAGCCTGGTCGCGCGGGGCTTCGCCAAGGGCGACGTGATCGCGATCTACAGCCCCAACACGATCACCTATCCGGTGGCCTTTCACGGAGCCGCCCACGCCGGTGGCATCGTGACCACCGTCAATCCCCTGTACACGCCGCAGGAGCTGGCCGGTCAGCTCCGCGACTCGAAGGCGCGCTTTCTGATCACGACGAGCCACTTCCTGGACAAGGCGCGGGAGGCCGCCGACGCCGCCGGCGGGGTGGAGGAGATCTTCACGTTCGACGGCGCCCCGGACGCGACGCCCTTCTCCGAGCTCATGGAAGGGCCGGAGCTCTCCTCGCCCCCGCCCATCCATGCCGCCGCCGATCTCGTCGCGCTCCCCTACTCCAGCGGCACGACCGGTGGATCGAAGGGGGTCATGCTCTCGCACCGCAACCTGGTCGCGAACATGGCGCAGCTCGACGGGATGCGCGACGCTCGGTCGCTGACGGAGGACGACCGCCTGGTCGCCGTGCTCCCGTTCTTCCACATCTACGGGCTGCTCGTCATCATGAACTGGGCGCTCTCCAACGGCGCCGGCATCGTGGTCCTCTCCCGGTTCGACCTCGAGGAGTTCCTCGGGGCGCTCCAGGATCACGGCGTCACCTACGCGCACCTGGTGCCGCCCATCCTGCTGGCGCTCGCCAAGCACCCGCTCGTCGACCGCTACGACCTGTCGAAGCTCGACGGGATCATGTCCGGCGCGGCCCCGCTGGGCGCAGACCTGCAGCGCGCCGTCGAGGAGCGGCTCGGCTGCCCCGTGGTGCAGGGCTACGGCCTGACCGAGACGAGCCCGGTCACGCACCACTGCCCGAATCGCCAACGGGGGCAGGCCCCGCCCGCCTCGATCGGCCCGTCGATCTCGAACACCGAGGTCAAGATCGTGGACGTCGACAGCGGCGAGGAGCTCGGCCCCAACGAGCGCGGAGAGCTCTGGATCCGTGGCCCCCAGGTCATGGTCGGCTACCTCGGCCGCCCCGAGGCGACCGCCGCGACGATCGACGAGGACGGGTTCCTGCACACCGGCGACGTCGGCTACGTGGACGAGGACGGGTTCACCTACATCGTCGACCGGGTCAAGGAGCTCATCAAGTACAAGGGCTTCCAGGTCGCGCCCGCGGAGCTCGAGGCGGTCCTCCTCTCGCACCCGCGCATCAAGGACGTGGCGGTCATCCGCAGCCCGGACCGGGACGCGGGAGAGGTGCCCAAGGCCTTCGTCGTGGCCGAGGGGGAGATGGCCGAGGAGGAGGTGATGGACTTCGTCGCGGAGCGGGTCGCCCCCCACAAGAAGGTGCGCCGGGTGGAGTTCGTCGAGCAGATCCCCAAGTCGGCCTCCGGGAAGATCCTCAGGCGGATCCTCGTCGCCCGGGAGGAGGAGCGCATCGCGGGTGGAGCCTCGCCGTGAGGGAGGCCGCGATCGTCTCGACGGCGCGGACGCCGATCGGCAAGGCCTTTCGCGGAGCCTTCAACCGCACGCACGGGGCGACGCTCGCCGGCCACGCGATCGAGCACGCCGTCCGGAGGGCGGGCATCGACCCGGGCGAGGTCGAGGACGTCGTGCTCGGCTGCGGTCTCCCCGAGGGGGCGACGGGGAAGAACATCGCTCGCTTGGGGGCCGTGCGGGCCGGCCTGCCGGTCACGGCCGCCGCCGCGACCGTGAACCGCTTCTGCAGCTCGGGGCTGCAGGCGATCGCGATCGCCGCGAACCGGGTGGTCCACGACGGGGTGCCCATCGCCGTGGCCGGGGGCGTGGAGTCGATCAGCCTCGTCCAGAATCACCTGAACACGCGCGATGCCGACGAGCCGTGGCTGCGCGAGCACAAGCCCGAGCTCTGGATGAGCATGCTCGATACGGCCGAGGTGGTGGCCGAGCGATACGGCGTCGCGCGGGAGCGGCAGGACGAGTACGCGCTGGCGAGCCAGCAGCGTACCGCCGCGGCGCAGGCGGCGGGGCGTCTCGACGACGAGATCGTGCCCCTGCCCTCGGTGAAGCTCGTGACCGACAGGGAGAGCGGCGAGACCCGCGAGGAGCCGGTCACGCTGCTGTTCGACCTGCCCGCCTACGAGTGGCCGGACGAGGCGTCGCGCTCGCTGACGATCGCGCTGCACGGCGACCAGGATCGCGTGCGGCTGGTCTCGACCGCGCTGATCCGGCGCCTCGAGCAGTACCAATACCCCTACGCGCTGCTGATCCCCGAGGTGGAGGACGCGCTCCGGGTCGCGCTGGGC
>JBFFWJ010000392.1:0-4090 GCA_041570315.1 Longimicrobiales bacterium
CAGGCCTCGCTCGAGGGTTGGTCTCGTCGTGGGTCTCAGCTCGTGGTGACGGGAGTCTGGGCGACCACGGGTTGCGCCGCCCGACTCTGCGTGAAGGCAGGGGTGTTCACGACCCCAAGGATGAACTCGGACACGCGGTAGCCTTCATCCGCGGCCCTGCGGGTGATCCGGCGGATCGCCGGCATGTCGTAGTACTCGACGCGGCGGCCGAGCGCGTACGCCATCAGGTTCTCCGTGAAGATCCGGTAGAACACCTCGGGCCGGCTCAGCAGGACGTTCCGCAGGTCCGTCGGGCCCGCCAGCTGCGTGCCATCGTAGAGCTCCCCGACCGGATCCACCAGGTTGCCCCCGTCGCGCTCCCGCCACGCGCCCGTGACGTCGAAGTTCTCGAGCGCGAGCCCGATCGGGTCGATCATGTTGTGGCAGGACGAGCACGCCGGATTGGCCCGGTGCTGCTCCATCCGCTCGCGGACGGTGAGGAATCGCCCGTCCTCCGCGCCCTCGGTCTCGTCGAGATCCGGCACGTTCGGCGGCGGCGGCGGCGGCGGGGCGCCGAGCAGCACCTCCATCACCCACTTCCCGCGCAGCACCGGCGAGGTGCGGTTCGCGTGCGACGTGAGCGTCAGGATGCTGCCGTGCCCGAGGATGCCCCGGCGCTGCTCCGTGGCGTACTCGACACGCCGGAACTCGGTGCCGAGCACGCCGGGGATTCCGTAATGCCGGGCCAGCCGCTCGTTGACGAAGGTGTAATCCGCCGAGAGCAGGTCGATGATCGGCCGGTCCTCGTGGACGATGTGATTGAAGAGGTGGACGGTCTCCTCGTGCATCGCCTCGGCCAGCGTCTCGTCGAAGTACGGGTAGCTGAGCGCGTCGGGATGGATCTTCTCCAGGTCCTGCAGGCGCAGCCACTGCGCGGCGAACCGGCCCCCGAGGGCCTCGGCGCGCGGGTCGGCGAGCATGCGCAGCACCTGGCGCTCCAGCTCGTCGTCGTCCGAGAGGTCCCCGCGGTCCGCGAGGTCGATGAGCTCCTGGTCGGGTGGGGCGCCCCAGAGGAAGAAGGAGAGCCGCGAGGCGAGGTCCGCGTCGCTGATCTCGTAGATCTCCCCGGGTCGCACGCCGTCGGGCACCTCCTCCATGCGGAAGATGAAGTGCGGGCTGGCGAGCAGGGCCTGCAGCGCGAGCCGCACGCCGCCCTCGAAGCCGCCGCGCTCCTCACCCTCGTCGTAGAACGACATCAGGCCTTCGACGTCCTCGTCGGTCGCGTCGCGGCGGTACGCCTTGGTGGCGAGCCGGCTCACGATGCTCTCGGCGCACGGCCGCGCCTCCGCCGGCGAGGTGGGGCGACACGAGAAGACGTAGCGTCGCGTCGGCGTGTCGGAGACGCCGGTGACCTCGAAGGGGCCCAGGATCGTCAGCCTCTGGAGGTGCTGCTGCGTCGTGACGCCGTACCCGATGCCGATCTGACCGTCGGCCAGCGTGTGGTCGATCGGCCGGATGAGATCGTCGAGCTCCCCTTCGAACTGACGGATGAACGCCGCCGTGACCCGGTGCGGTCCCGCCGGGACCTGGATCGAGTCGGTGCGGACGTTGAGACCCGTCGGCTCGGATTCGCGCATCCAGCGGTCGATCTCGAGGAGGGCGACGCGCTCGCCGTCGATCGAGATCTCGATGTGCTCGGTGCCGAACGTCCGCCCGAAGACCTCACCCTCCACCGCGTTGTAGGGCATGATGTGGAAGACGTACTTGCCGTCCGCCGGGAAGTTGTGGACGACCGACAGGCCGCCGCGCGTTCCGAAGGGCGCGCCCTCCACCTGATCCCTCTGGGACTGGATGCGGGAGAGCCGGTAGATCGTGTTGGCGATCTCGGCATCGGGATCTCCGAGGGCGAGGCGCGCGATCTGCCCGGCCGCCCGCAGGTAGCCCTCCATCACGGTCGCGGACGGCATCTGCACGTCGGCGATGTTGTCGAAGTTGGCGCTCTTGGTGTCGAGCGGGAGGAACGCCCCCACGTCGACCTCGATGCCGAGCAGATCCTTCACCGCGGACGCGTACTCGGCCTGGTTGAGCCGCTGGAACGTGCGCGTCCCCGGCTCGGGGTTCTTCTCCCAGGCTTCGTCGAGCGTGGACTCGAGCTCCAGGACCACGTCGTCGAGCACGGAGGCCTCGGGCCGCCGCACGCCGGCGGGAGGCATCATCCCGGCGCGCAGCTTCCGGATCATCCGCTCCGCGACGAGCGCGTTCTCCGGGCTGCTGGCGACGCTCGCCGCATCGAAGGTCTCGAGGACGAGGTCTCCCCTGCGCCGGGTCTCGCTGTGACACCGCACGCAGTACTCCTGGACGACCTCGTTGACCGCTTCGGGGTCGTCCCCGAGGGCCGCCGCCGAATGCGACGGGACGGGGAAGGCGGGGGCGCCGACACCCGCCGGCCCGGCCATCCCCAGCAGAAGCAGCCCGGCGACGAATGCCGCTGACGCGAATGCGTTCATTCCATCCTCGGATCACGCAGATGACGGCGGTGCATACACAAGGATGACACGCGCCCGCTCCGTTTGGCTGAGCGAGCGCCCATCACCCGTGGGCGTCCCTCGAAAGGGCCCTTGTAGGATAAGGGCCTCCGGCGTGTCCGGCCAGGGTGCCGGAGCCGGGACGGAGTGCGATGTTTGGGCATGTCCGGCCCCGACCGCGCGCTTCCCGTCACGACCTGGCTCGACCGCTTCTTTCGCTGGCACCACGAGCACCATCCGGTGTCGGCGACCTTCATCGGCGTGCACGAGCACGACCACAGGCTTCCGGATCCGTCGGAGGCCGGGGTGGCCGCGACGCTGGCGGAGGCGCGCGTCCTCCTGGAGCAGGCACCGGAGCCAGGCTCCGCGGACGGCTTCGAGGCGCTCGATCTCCGCCTTGCGGTGGGGGCGCTGCGGATCCGCACCTGGGAGCTCGAGTCCGGGCACATGGTTCGGAATCCGAGCCTTCACGTGGCGGAAGCGGTGTTCGGGGCCATGTCCCTTCTCCTGACCGATTTCGCGCCCATCGACGAGCGGCTGGAGGCGCTGACGGCGCGCCTGAGCGCCGTGCCCGGGTTTCTCGAGGCCGCCGGGGCCGGGCTGGCCGACGCCCCCGCCGCGTGGATCGAGCGTGCCCGCCGGGAGTGTCGGGGCGCGCTGTCCTTCCTCGAGCTCGGGGTGCCGACCCTCGCGGTGACCCGGCCGGGCCTGGCGGAGGCCGCCGGCAGCGCGGCGACCGCGTTCCGGCGCTACGCCGCGCGCCTCGAGGAGCACGCGTCGCGAGCGGGAGGCGCCCCGGTCTCGGCCGGGGCCGACGCGCTGGCCCTGCACCTGGCCGAGGCTCACTTCCTGCGCGAGCCCGCCGAGGACCTCGCGGCCCGTGCGCGCTCCGAGCTCGGGCGGTCCGCGGAGCGCTCGGCGGCTTCGGCACGGCGCCTCGGCGCGCCCGACGCGGCGGGGGCGTTGGCCTCCCTGGCCGACGCGCATCCGAGCGCCGACCGGTACCTTGCCCGGTTCGGGGAGATCTGGCGGGACGCCAAGGCGACCGTCGAGCGGGCGGAGGCCGTGCGGGCCGCGGCCCTGGCCAAGCTCCACCGGCAGCGGGCCCAGCGGCCGCCCCCGTTGCTCGACGACAAGATCCTGACATCGTGGAACGGCCTGATGATCTCCGCATTCGCTCGCGCCGGTTTCGTGTTCGACGACCCGGGGTACACCGGGAGGGCGGAGGCTGCAGCAAATCTGCTGCTCGGGAAGCTCCGGAAAGACGGGAGGCTGTTGAGGAGCTACCGCGGGGGAGTGGCCCGCCACAAGGCGTACCTCGACGACTACGCTTGCCTGATCGGGGCGTTGCTCGATCTGTTCGAGTCCACCGGCCGGCTTCGTTGGCTCGACGAAGCCCTCGCCCTTCAGGAGACGCTGGACGCCCACTATGGCGACGAAAAGGGCGGTTATTTTGCGACAAGCGCCGATCACGAGTCCCTGCTCGCGCGTGAGAAGCCGGGTCGGGACGGGTCCGAGCCGTCGGGAAACTCGGTGGCCTTGATGAACTTGCTCCGGCTTCACGAGCTGACGACCGACGACCGCTA
>JBFFWJ010000393.1:0-4083 GCA_041570315.1 Longimicrobiales bacterium
AGCCCAGCGTGATCCGACCCGCGAGCGGCTCCGCGAGGAGCTCGGGGAGACGCTGCATGCCGAGCGCCGGCAGGACGGCCTCTCCCGCGGCGAAGCACCGGAAGAGGTAGCGGAACAGCCGCGCCGACGTGTCCAGATCGCGCTCGAGGAAGACGCCGCCGAGGAACGGCCGAAAGAACGACTCCACGAGCTGATCCGAGAAGCCCAGCGCCGCGAGCTCCTCCGCCGTCGACCGGTCCGGCCCCTCGAGCAGCGCCCGGGGCGGCTGGGCGAGGAGTCGCCGCCTCAGCTTGGCGACACGAAGCTTGTCCGAGAGGCTGCCGACCCGCGCTACGGCGCCGGCGAGCGCCCCGAGCGGGTCGCGGAAGGGGTCCGGGAGGCGCTCGAGTCGCCTGCCGGTCCAGATCATGCTTCCGGGTCGGAAGGGCCTCGGGTCGAGCCGGGGGAGGTCCACGAGCGACTGAACCTCCTCGTAGGCGGTGAGGAGGACCTGGAAGCCGCGGTCCAGCTTGAAGCCATCGACGTCGTCCGTCCGAACCCGGCCGCCGACGGCGTCGGAGGATTCGAGCACGTGAACGTCGATCCCGCGGCGCTCGAGGAGGAGCGCGCAGGCGAGGCCGGCGAGGCCGGCTCCGACCACGACGACCTCGGTCGCCGAGGGCAGCGGGGCGTGGTTCGGCATCGCGCTTTCGCCTGCGGCTCGGAGGAACGTCGGAAAAGAATGGGATTGGCCTTGCCGAATGTATAGATATTGTTGATTATTTTATCAACACCTCTTCAACAACTGGCGATGGCACCATGGGTTTCGTCTCGGTCCTCAAGCTCTACGCGCTCACGGCCGTGGTCTTCTTCGCCATCGATCTCGTGTGGATCGGTGTGGTGGCGCGGGGCTTCTATCAGCGGGAGCTGGGCCATCTCCTCCGCGCCGAGGCCTTCTGGCCTGCCGCTCTGCTCTTCTACGCGATCTACATCGCGGGCATCCTGGTCTTCGCGGTGCTCCCCGGCCTCGGAGCCGACTCCCTCGTGCGCGCCGCGGCGCTGGGCGCGTTCCTGGGCCTCCTCGCCTACGCCACCTTCGATCTCACGGGGTGGGCGCTCTTCGAGGGCTTTCCCGCCATCGTGGTCGTCGTCGACCTCCTGTGGGGCACGGTCCTGACGGCTTCCGTCGCCTCGGCCGGATTCGCGATCGGTCGCTGGATCGGCGTGGGCTCCTGACGCGATTGGGGGTCGGGACCAACGGGATGGGCGCGTCCGGCCGGATGGCCGGCCGTGGGAGGCGCCGCGGAAGCCGAGCCATCCTCCTTGCGCTCGTCGCGCTCGGCTGGGCGCCAGGAGCCCGGGCGCAGACGACGAGCCTCAGGGGGGTCGTCCTGGACGCGGCCGACCTCCGGGCCCTCGACGGCGTCGTGGTGACGGTCGAGGGACGCGACGCCGCCGCGCTGACCGACGAGCAAGGCCGGTTCCGCCTGGACGGCCTCGGGCCGGGCCTGGTCGCGGTCCGTTTCGAGCTGCTCGGATACCGCGCCGCCCTGGAGGCCGAGGTCGTGCTCCAATCGAGCCGCTCCACCTACCTCGAGGTGACGCTACAGCGTCAGGCGGTGCAGCTCGAGGGATTCGTGGTCGGGGCTCCCGCCTTCCGCGTGCCGGACGCGGCGCCCGTGTCCCTCCAGATCCTCTCGAACGAGGAGCTGCGCCGCACGCCCGGTGGCCTGCTCGACGTGTCGCGCACGCTCCTTTCCCTTCCCGGGGTGCTCGGCGGCGTCGACAACCGCAACGACCTTCTGGTGCGCGGGGGAGGCCCGGGCGAGAACGCGTACTACCTCGACGGCATCCGCATCCCGCAGATCAACCACTTCGCGACCCAGGGCGCCTCGGGTGGAGCGCTCGGCCTGGTCAACGTGGACTTCATCCGCGAGACGGAGTTCTTCTCCGGAGCTTTCCCGGTGCGGTACGGCGACGCCCTGAGCTCGGTCCTCAGCATCGCGAACCGGCCGGGGAGCCGGGACGGGGTGCGTGGGGATTTCACGCTGGGCGCGACCGAGGCCGCGCTCACGCTCGACGGCCCGGCGGGCGCCGACGCCAGCTGGCTCTTCAGCATCCGCCGCTCGTATCTGCAGTTCCTCTTCGAGGCGCTGGATCTGCCCATCCGTCCCGACTACTGGGACGCCCAGCTCCGGGTCGAGGTGGAGCCGACCCGCTCGGACCGGTTCCTGCTCGTCGGCATCGGGGCCGTCGACGACTTCGACATCGTCCCGCCATCCGCCGGGGACGACTTCGAGAGCTTCGAGATCGCCGAGCGCGTCATCGACAACGATCAACGGAGCGCGACGATCGGGGCGAGTTGGCGTCGGCTGGTCCCGGGGGGATACGTGACCACCTCGGTAAGCCGGTCGTCGAGCGACTTCTCCTTCGCGGACGCGGGCGCCGACGGGCTTCCCGTGCTGACCAACGAGAGCCTGGAGCGTGACACGCGACTCACCGTGCACGCCGAGCTGGCTCCACGCGCGAGAGCCACCCTGGGCCTGGGCGCCGAGGCGGTCCGCGCATCGCTGGACGCGGCGCTCTCCCAGCGAGCCGTGCCAGGCGGCTCGCTGTCCTCGGACCTGGCCTGGGACGAGTCGCTCTCCCTGTGGAAGCTCGCGGCCTACGGCCAGGTCACGACGAAGCTCGGCGGGGACCGCGCGGCGGTCACGGTGGGCGCTCGCGCGGACGAGGTGACGGCGCTGGACGAGGGATCGTCGATCTCGCCTCGCGTCTCGGCGCGTGTGGAGCTCGGCTCCGGCGTCTCCGCGCAGCTCGGAGCGGGGGTGTTCCACCAGAGCCCGAGCCTGCTCTCCCTCTCCGTTCGCGAGGAGGGGCGGCGCGTCAACCTCGGCCTGCGCCAGCCGCGCAACCGGCAGGTCGCGGGCGGGCTCTCCTGGGTGGCGCGCCGCGGCCTGAGGCTCTCCGTCGAGGCCTTCCTCAAGCGGTACGATCGGGTGCCGCTCCTGCGTGACGACCCGCGGGTCGCCGTCTCCAATCTCGGTGGCGACTACGGCTTCGTGGGGGCGGAGCCCCTCGTCGACGAGGGAACCGGCCGCGCTCGGGGCCTCGAGCTCTCGGCGCGACAGCGGCTCCTGGAGAGCCTGTACTTCCTCGGCGCCTACACGCTCTCGTGGAGCGAATTCGCGGGAAGCGACGAGATCCTCCGCCCGTCCGCGTGGGATCGCCGTCACGCGCTGGACCTCACCGCCGGGTACCGGATCGGGGACGACTGGGAGGCGGGGGCGAAGCTCAGGGTGCTGTCGGGGCTCGCCACGACCCCCTGGGACCTCGGCGCATCTCGGGAAGCGTACGCGTTGACGGGCCGGGGCGTCCCCGACTGGTCCCGCCCCGGCGCGGTGCGCACCCCGGCGTACGCTCGCCTGGACGTGCGCGCCGAGCGCCGGCTGAGCTTCACCGGATGGAACGCGGTCCTGTACCTGGATCTCCAGAACGCTCTCGGACGGGAGAACGCCGTCGGCTTCACGTACACCGAGGACCCCGCGTATCCCGACCGGATCAGGCCCATCGCAGGCTCCGGCCGGCTCCCGACCTTCGGCTTCAGCATCGAGTTCTGAGGTGGCGGCCACCCGGCCGGGCGTTCCGACCCAGGCTCCGTGTGTTACCTTGTTGTTTCATAATTGCTCAACATAGGTTGTATCATGACCACGAAAGGCACGTTTTCGATCGGTGGAGTGGCGCGCCGGACGGGCCTCACCCCGCCGCTGATCCGCATGTGGGAGGCGCGGTACGGGGCCGTGACGCCGGACCGCAGCGACTCCGGCCAGCGCAGGTACTCCGAAGCGGATGTCCGCCGTCTCGAGCTCCTGAGGGCGCTCGTGGACTCCGGACGACGGATCGGCCTGGTGGCGGGCCTCGCCACCGACGATCTGGAGAAGCACGTCGCTGCGCTTCGCCGGCCCACCGTACGACTCGTCGAGATGCGGCCGCCGGAGGCGCTCGGGCCGGCCATCGGCGCCACCTCGCGCACGGTCATGGGTTATTACAATCAGGCCCGCCGCAAGTACGTGCAGAAGACCTTCCGGGGCGAGATGGAGATCC
>JBFFWJ010000394.1:0-4069 GCA_041570315.1 Longimicrobiales bacterium
CCCCGCGCCGCCCGAGGCGATCACGGGCACCGGCACGGAGTCGGCGACCGCACGTGTCAGCTCGAGCTGGTAGCCGGTGCGGGCGCCGTCCCGGTCGATGGAGGTGAGGAGGATCTCGCCGGCGCCGAGGCGCTCGCACTCGGCCGCCCACCGGACCGCGTCCAGCCCGGTGGGCCGGGAGCCTCCGTGCGTGTAGCACCTCCACAGGCCGCTCTCCCGCGCCGCGTCGATGCTCGCGACGATGCACTGGCTCCCGAAGCGCTCCGCGCCGATCGACAGGAGGCTCGGGTCCCGCACCGCCGCGCTGTTCACGCTGATCTTGTCCGCCCCCGCACGCAGGAGCGGACCGATGTCGTCGGCGCCCCGGACACCGCCTCCGACGGTGAGCGGAATGAAGAGCCGCTCGGCCGTGCGCTGGACCACGTCCAGCAGGGTCCCGCGCTTCTCCTCGGAGGCGGACACGTCGAGGAAGACGATCTCGTCGGCTCCCTCCGCCTCGTAGCGGGCCGCGAGCTCGACGGGGTCGCCCACGTCGCGGAGGTCGCGGAATCGAGTGCCCTTCACGACGCGGCCGTCCTTGACGTCGAGGCAGACGACGACCCGGGGGCGCAGCACTAGCCGTCGTCCCGCTCGAGCCGGACCGAGCCTTTCGTGCTGAACACCCCGTCCCCTTCCACGAGGGCCTGACGGAGCGCGAGGCCGGTGGCCTTCACCGCGGCCTCGACGACGTGGTGGCGGTCCGATCCGCGCAGGACGCGCACGTGCAGCGTCGCACCGAGGTTGGTCGCGAAGGAATGCAGGAAGTGCGTGTACAGCTTCGAGGGGAGCCGGCCCACGTAGTACGGCCGGCCGCCGACGTCGATCGCCGCCTCGACGAGGGCCTCGTCCATGGGAACCTGCGCCCAGCCGTACCGTTGGGCGCGTGCGGGAACCTCGTCCGCGAGCGCCTGGCCGAGCGCGATCGCGACGTCCTCCACCAGATGGTGGCGGAGGTCGCCCGTCGCCGAGAGCTGGATGTCCAGCCCCGCGTAGCGGCCGAGCGTCACGACCATGTGGCCGAGGAAGCGGTCGCCGACGTCCACGCTCGTGTCCCCGTCCCCGGGGCGCAGGTCGACGGAGATGCGCGTCTCCTTCGTCTCTCTCTTCAGCTTGCCCATGCGGATTCGCTCATCCTTCCGACGCGTCCGCGCCGCCCCAGCGGTCGGCGACGGCCTGCCGGTCCAGGGTGTCGGTGTAGATCGCCATGCCGAGCACCACGCCGGCCGCGCCGGCCGCCTCGAGGTACTCGAGCTCGTCCATCGTCGTGATGCCGCCCGAGATCCAGACCGGGTGCGGGCTCGCCTCGATCACCCGCAGGCACGAGGAGCGATCGATTCCCTCCATGCGTCCCTCACGGCCGACGTCGGTGGAGAGCACGCCCGCCAGCGGGAGGCCGGCGAGCTGGGGCAGGTACGACGTGACCTCGATCCCGGTGTCCTCCGTCCAGCCCTTGCGGAGGACCCGTCCGTCGCTCGTGTCGAGGGCGACCGTAACGCGGCCCGGATGCCGGGCCGCGGTCCGGGAAAGCCACTCGGGGTCGTCCAGAGCGCGCGTTCCGACGATGACGCGGTCGGCTCCGGCACCCAGGAGCCCGTCGATCCGCCCGTCGTCGCGAACGCCGCCGCCGACCTGTGTCTCGGCCGGCGTCGTGCGCACGATGCGCTCGACGAGCGCCAGGTTGTCGCCGCTGCCGAGCGCGGCATCGAGATCGACCACGTGCAGGGTCGCGAAGCCTCCGCCGTGCCAGCCGCGCGCCTCGGCAACGGGGTCCGGGAGGCTCACCCTCTCGCGGTCGGGACGTCCCCCGACGAGCTGCACGCAGCGCCCGCCGCGCAGGTCGATCGCCGGGGCCGCGATCACGACGCGCTCCCGGACGAGGTCAGGTCCCGGGCGAGCTCGACGAAGTTGGCGAGGATGCGGCGGCCGCTCGTGGAGCTCTTCTCGGGATGGAACTGGAGCCCCCAGCTGTTGGCGGCGCGCACCCCCGCGGCGAAGCGGCGTCCCGCGTACTCCGACCAGGCGATCGCGCTCTCGCTCCGCTCCGGCACGCACACGTACGAGTTCGCGTAGTAGGCGACCAGCCCGTCGACCCCGGCGAAGATCGGGTCGGCGCCGACCTCGACGTCGTTCCAGCCCATCTGCGGCACGATCGGGGCGTCGAGACGACGGACCGAGCCCGGAACCAGCCCGATGCCGTTCCCCGTGGACTCCTCCGAGGAGGAGAACAGGAGCTGCATCCCCAGACAGATCCCCAGGCAGGGAAGGCCGTCGCCCAGGGCCGAGCGCAGTCCGGCTCCGTCCTCCGGAAGCGCCCCCGCAGCCTGTCCGAAGGCCCCCACGCCGGGCAGGACGAGCGCATCCGCCGCGAGCGCCTCGCGCCACGCGGCCGTCACGCGGACGGTCGCGCCGGCACCCTCCAGCGCCTTGGCGAGAGAGTGCAGGTTCCCCGCGCCGTAGTCGAAGAGCGCGACACGCATCAGGAGGTCTCCCCGCTCGCGACCGGCCGCTCGTCCGGGTCGGCGGTCGCGAGCAGCCGGTCGAGCGAAGTCAGGAAGACCTCCATCATGGGCCACGGTCCGACGGTGACGCGCAGTCCCTGGTCGAAGCCCGGGATCCCGGTGAAGGGCCGCACCGCGACGCCGAGCTCCCGGAGCGCGAGGGCGTCGCCCCGCGCCGACCCCCGCGGCGCCGCGAAGAGGATGAAGTTCGCGCGCGACTCGAGCGGCTGCAGCCCGCGCCGACGGAGCTCCTCGCGGAGCCGGGCGCGGTTGGCCACGCACTCGGCCACGGTTCGCTCCATCCAGCCGTCGGCGTCGCGGACCGCCGCCGCGACCGCGCGCGTCGCCAAGCGGGAGACCTTGTAGGGCCCGCGCGACTTCTCGATCTCGAGGGCCACCTCCGGCCCGCCGACCCCGAAGCCGCAGCGCAGGCCGGCGAGGCCGTACGCCTTCGAGCTCGTTCGCGCGACGAGAAGGTTGTGCCGGTGCGGGGCCCAGGGAAGCAGGGTCTCGCCGGCGAACTCGGCATAGGCCTCGTCGAGGATCACCAGGGGCCGCCGCGGGGATCGCCGGTCCCGCTCGGCCAGGAGCGCCTCGACCCATGCGCGGGGCGCCTGCTCTCCCGTCGGGTTGTTGGGACGGCACACGTAGACGAGCGCGGGATCCCCGCTGAGCAGGACCGCCGGGTCGCGAAGGGCGTCCGGCCAGGCGACGGCTCGCGCCTCCATCCCGTTCATGCGAGCGAGCGGCTCGACCATCGAGAAGGTCGGGGCGGCGTACGACACGACCGCGCCGCTCCCGAACGCGGCCCGGAACGCGGAGTCGAGAACGTCGTCGGAGCCGGCGCCGGTGGTGACGCAGCCGACGTCCACGTCGAACCGGTCGGCGACCGCCTCCCGCAGGAGGTCGGCGTAGAGCTCCGGATAGCGCGCCAGGTCGTCGGCCGTGGCGGACCGGATCTGCTCGAGCGCCGCCGGATGCGTCCCCCACAGGTTCGTGTTGTCGCTCAGGTCGAGCCCGACCGGCCGGCGGTCGGGCTCGTAGCGCGCCAGCGCCGCGTAGTCGGGACGGGGAAAGGGACTCATGACCGACCTCGCGCGCGCGCGGCCGCGGCGTGGCCGGGAAGCCCCTCGGCCTCTGCCAGCGCAGCGACCGCGTCCGCCATCGACGCCGCGCCGGACTCGTCGATCTCCTGGATCGCGAAGGACCGGAGGAAGTGCTGCGTCGACAGGCCCGAGAAGCTGCGGGCCCGCCCTCCCGTGGGAAGCACGTGGTTGGCGCCGGTCATGTAGTCGCCGAACGCGACGGAGGCGGCGGCGCCGACGAAGGTCGTGCCCGCGCGGCGGACGCGGCGGGCGTCCGCGAGCGCCCCCGCGGTCATGACCGAGAGGTGCTCGGGCGCGTAGCGGTCGGCGAAGGCGATCGCCTCGTCGAGCGACTCCGTCCAGAGGGCCGCTCCCGCGCGGCGGAGCGCCCGCCGGACGATCTCCGCCCGGGGGGCTCCCTCCACCAGGCCGGCGAGCTCTTCCAGC
>JBFFWJ010000395.1:0-4053 GCA_041570315.1 Longimicrobiales bacterium
ACGACTTCGAGTCGGGCACCATCCTCTCCGTGGCCGGAGAGGTCTTTCTCCCCACCGGAGACGAAGCCAAGGGCCTGGGCGCCGCGGGCTCGAAGCTCGAGGCCTTCCTCTCGTTCGGGCAGCTCCTGCCGGCTGACGCGTTCCTCCAGCTCCAGAGCGGGGTGGAGGCACCGCTGTACTCGGGGGCCGAGAACGAGGCCTTCGGGCGGGCCGTGCTGGGGCTGGGGCTGTCGGAGGGGCCATGGGGCCGGAGCTGGTCGCCGATGGTCGAGGTCCAGGCGAAGCGCGACCTCGAGCGTGGCGCGAGCGCGACCGTCGACGTCGTGCCCCAGATCCAGCTTTCCCTCAACCGCCGGCAGCACGTGCTCGCCAACGTGGGTGTGCTCCTGCCGGCGACCCAACGGGCTCGGCCGGCCCGCCTGCTCGTCTACGTGCTGCTCGACTGGTTCGACGGCGGCTTCTTCGAGGGATGGTGATGCGCGTCCACGGCTGGCTCTGGATGCTCCCCGCGCTCCTGGGCTCCGGGCTGACCGTGGCGTCGGAGCGCTCGGGGCTGCCCCCCGCTCACGAATCCGAGCGTCCGCGAGCCGCGACCCGGGTCGTCGTCGACGAGCTCTTCCGGACCTCCGACCGCTGCCTGGCGTGCCACAAGGGCGTCACGACGTCCGCGGGGCTGGACGTCTCGATCGGCTACGACTGGCGCGCCTCGATGATGGCGAACAGCGCCAGGGACCCGTACTGGCAGGCGGCGGTACGGCGCGAGGTCAGCGACCATCCCGAGGCGGCGGCGGCGATCGAAGCGAAGTGCGGCCGGTGCCACATGCCCATGGCGAGCGTCGTGGCGGAGGCCGAGGGCCGGGAGTTCTCCATCTTCTCGAACCTCCCCATCGGCCGCGGGGCGGGACCCGACGCCGCGCTCGCCGCGGACGGCGTCTCGTGCGCGGCGTGCCACCAGGTCTCACCCCGTGGGCTGGGGGCGGAGGAGAGCTTCACCGGAGGCTTCCACGTCGCCACCGAGCCCCAGCAGGAGGGCAGGCCCGTGTACGGCCCGTTCGAGCCCGACCCGGGGGGCGCCGGCATCATGCGTTCGGCCACCGGCTTCCTCCCTGTCGAGGGTGCGCACGTGACGACGTCCGAGCTGTGCGCCACGTGTCACACGCTCTTCACGCATGCGCTTCACCCCGACGGCGAAGGGCCCGAGTTTCCGGAGCAGGTGCCCTACCTGGAGTGGCAGGCGAGCGCTTTCGCCCGCGACGGCACGTCCTGCCAGGCCTGCCACATGCCCGAGGTCGACGAGGAGGTGCCGGTCACGGGCGTGCTGGGCCGGGATCGGACCGACGTGTCCCGCCACGTCTTCCGCGGAGGAAACTTCTTCATGTTGCGGATGCTCAACCGGTATCGCGGCGAGCTCGGCGTGTCGGCGCTTCCCCAGGAGCTGTCGCTCGCCGCGCGCCGCACCGAGGAGCACCTGCGGGCCGCGACCGCGGCGGTCGGCTTCGAGAAGGCGGCGATCCTCGAGGGCCGCCTCGAGGCCGACGTCCGGGTCCGCAACGAAGCCGGCCACAAGTTCCCTACGGCCTACCCTTCCCGACGCGCGTGGCTGCACGTGACGGTGACCGACGGCGCCGGGCATACGGTCTTCGAGTCGGGCGGCTTCTCCCCCGACGGGAGGATCGTCGGCAACGACAACGATGCCGACGCCGCCCGCTACGAGCCCCACCACGACACGATCACCGCGCCGGACCAGGTACAGGTCTACGAGGCGATCATGGTCGACCGGGAGGGCCGGGTCACCACCGGCCTGATGTCGGCGGCGCGTTGGGCCAAGGACAACCGTCTCCTCCCCGCGGGGTTCCGGAAGGCGCCCGCCACGGCGGACGCGCGAGTGGCCGTCGTGGGCGCGGCGCTCGAGGACCCCGACTTCGGCGCCGGCACGGATCGGGTGCGCTACTCGCTGCCGGTGGACGAGGACGCCGGGCCCTTCACGGTCACGGCCGAGCTCTGGTTCCAGCCGATCGCCTTCCGGTGGGCGGAGAGCCTGGACGGGTACGACACCTTCGAGACCCGCCGCTTCGTCGGCTACTACCGCTCGATGGCGTCGGGCTCGGCCATCGAGCTCGGCCGCGCCTCGGCCTCGGTGCGATGACGGGGCGATGGCGGGACCTCGCCTCGTACATCCTCCTGCTCGGGATCGGGGGGCTCCTGCTCGAGCTTCTCCTCCTCGAGCACCACGAGGATCCCTGGCAGTGGACGCCGATCGTGCTGCTCGCCTCGGGGCTCGTCGTCACTGCGGCCTGCGTCGTGCGGCCCTCCGCACCTCTCGTGCGAGCGCAGCGGGCGCTCATGGCCACCTACCTCGCGGCCGCCACATTGGGCATCTTCTTCCATCTCAGGGCCAACGTGGAGTTCGAGCTCGAGCTCCGTCCCTCGATGGCGGGGTTGCAGCTGGTGATCGAGACCCTCAAGGGGGCCATGCCGGCGCTCGCGCCCGGGGCGATGGCACAGCTCGGGCTGCTGGGGCTGCTCGTGACGTGGAAGCACCCCGCATTGAATCGGCGCACCCCGGAGGACGAGGGGTCCGCATAGCAAGGAGCGTATCATCATGACCCGTCGACCCCGCATCCATCGACACCGCATCGCGGCCTTCGTCGTCACCTTCGCCGCGGCGGCCGCCTCGGTCGACGCGCAGGTCGGGGCGAACCTGGGCCTGCTGAACCCCAACCTCGCGAGCGCGGGCGAGCTCCGAGGCGTCGACGGGCTGACGGCCGACGCCGTGTCGGCGATCGAGGAGGGCCGTCCCTTCCTGCGCATGTCCGACCTGCACGCGGTGGTCCGGCAGCACGTGCCCGAGTCCGCGTGGGAGACCGTGTACCGGGCCATGTGGGTGCCGATCGACCTGAACGACGTCACCGACGAGGAGATCCTCCTCATCCCCGGAGTCGGCGACCGCATGCTGCACGAGTTCGAGGAGTACCGGCCGTACGTGGCGCTCGCGCAGTTCGAGCGGGAGATCGGCAAGTACGTCGACGACGACGAGCTCGCGCGCCTCGCCCAGTACGTCTACGTGCGCATCGACCTCAACACCGCGTCCGAAGAGGCGATCCTGAGCATCCCGGGGGTGGGCAGCCGGATGCTGCACGAGTTCGAGGAGTACCGGCCGTACGCCGCGATGGCGCAGTTCCGCCGGGAGATGGCCAAGTACGTCGACGACGACGAGGTGGAGCGCCTCGCGCGCTACGTGGAGATCCGCTAGGCGCTGAGGCCGGGGGAGCCCTCGGCCGGCCCCAACCGCCCTTCGGCACGGATTCTCGATCCGTGCCTGCATGGGATCGCCCACGACGAGACTTGTATCCACGGGGCCCGATGCAGAACACTGTTCTGTAGCGCCCTCGTCTCCCCCGGGTGCGTGGCTCTCACCCCGACCCGGCAGTCGCCCGACGATGATCCCCAGCTCCCAACGTTCCGACGGCCCCGGATTCGGTGCCCCCGCCGGGACGGCCACGGCGCTCGCGTTGAGCCTCGCCCGAGACCGCAGGCTCTGGATCGCCGCCGCCCTGCTTCTGGCAGCCGGCTGGCTGAGGGTCCAGGTGATTCCCGAATCCCGCTTCCTGGGGGAGCGGCAATACCGGTCGGCCCTCCTGGCGCGGGTCGACTATCTGGCCGGCGACGCCGACGCCGAGGGCTGGGAGCGGGAGATCGCGCAGGTGAGCGCCGAGCGGATGGGCAGGCTGGAGCCTCCGATCATGGAGTGGCTGACCGTGAGGGGGTACCGGATCCTCGGGTACGAAAGGCCCGCGATCGCGAGGGCCCTCGCCGCGGTCCTCTGGCTCGTGGGAGGGGTATTCCTGTACCTCCTGGTCGGGCGCGTCGTCGACCCGGCCTCGGCGAACTACTCGCTCGCGTACTTCCTCTTCCTTCCCCTCGGCGTTCTCGTCAGCACGTCGTTCATCCCCGACGCGCTGATGTTGGCGCTCTTCCTCGCCGGGCTTCTGGGACTCGTCTCCCACGAGGACAGCCCCTCGGTCGCGAGACTCCTGTGGGCCGCCGCGGCGT
>JBFFWJ010000396.1:0-4044 GCA_041570315.1 Longimicrobiales bacterium
GCCTACGCGGTCCTTGAAGAAGGCCCGCCCGTGCCAGCTTCCGGCGGCCGGCCGCTCGAGCAGCCCCCCGCGCGCCTGGTCGACGCGCGTCAGGCTCGTGTCGAAGACGCGCACCTCCGGGCCGACCGCCCCCTCGGCGACGAGCTCCTTGAACTCCCGTCGGGACGCGACACGGACCTCCCCCTCCGCTCGGTACCAGACCGGCGCGTGGTCGATGAGCGGCACCCCGATCTCGGACCCCAGCGCGCGCAGGCGGTTCACGAGCCGGTCGATCGAGCAGCCCGACGGGGCCTCGGCGTCCTCGTCCACGCCCACGAGGAGGAACTGGTCCTCGCGCAACTCCCTCGCCGAGCGCAGCGGGGCTCCGTGGGCGGCCCAGGCCCCGAGGAAGTCGTCCACCTCGGCGAGGAGGCGGCGTGTCTCGTCGGCCGTCAGCGTCCGGCGCGCGGGGAACACCCAGAGGCGTCCGTGGTCGGGAAGCTCGTCGAAGGCGACGCGGGGCATGTCAGTCTCCGGCCTGGGCCGCCACCGCTTCGGGCGGTGGCGGTGGGGGTGCTTTGTCGAGGAGCACGGCGATCCAGCGAAGGTCGGTCGTGTTCTCGAGCCAGATCTTCACGATCACCGTGAGCGGCACGGAAAGAAGCGCACCGAGCGGCCCCCATGTCCACCCCCAGAAGAGCAGCGACAGGATCACGACGAGGGTCGAGAGGCCCAAGCGCCGGCCCATCAGGTTCGGCTCCAGGATGTTGCCGAAGAGCGTGTTGACGATCACGTACCCGGAGGCGACCAGCAGCGCGTGCCCGACCTCCCCGACCAGGATCACGCTCAGCAGGACCGCCGGGATCGCCGCGATGATCGAGCCCACCGTCGGGATGTAGTTGAGCAGGAAGGCGAGCAGCCCGAGCAGGACGGGGAAGTCCAGCTCCATGACGTAGGCCCACGCCCCCAGCACGAGCCCGGTCGCCAGCGAGATCACGGTCTTGATGCCCAGGTAGGTCTGGACCTCGCTCACCACCTTCCCGAGCCGGTTCTGCTCGCCCGAGGCGCCGACGATGTATTGGAACTTGTCGGGAAAGACCATCGCCTCGCTGAGCATGAAGGCCATGATCAGGAAGACGATGAACGTCATCGACACGAACTGGGCGATGCGCCCCACGGTGTTGCGGGCGAGCCCCACCACCACGCCGGGATCGATGAGCTCCATGGTGACGTAGTCCGACATCACCAGGTCGGTGCGCGCCTCGATCGAAGCGATCCACGACATCTGGATCTCGCGCAGCGCATCGTAGTAGGCGGGAATGCGGGTCTGCAGCTCGGACACCGACGAGCTCGCCACCATCACCAACAGCCCCACCACGGCCACGTTGAGAAACACCGGGACCATGATCGCGGTGAACTTCGGGAACCGCCGCCGCCGCAGCCAGATCATGATCGGCAGGCTGAGCACCGCGAGGAAGAGGGCCAGCGCGGACGGGAGCAGGATCGGCGCCGCGAAGCGGAGGCCGTACACGATGACCACCAGGCACGCCATGCTGAACAGAACCTTGATGCCCGGATTCTGGTCCATTCGCTCGAGGATCATCGAGTGTCCCGGAGGAGTGCGAGGGGCCGTGGCCCGCGTCACGGTACCTTGTAGGAAGATCGAACTCCATAACGCCTACGGGCAACGATGTTCCGCACGTGACGCGCGCGATGACCGACCCACCCCCTGAAGAGCCCGTGGTCGTCCCCGAATCGGACGAGGCGCTCCTCGCCGAGTGCCGGGTCGAGACCTTCAGCGCCGGGGGGCCCGGAGGCCAGCATCAGAACAGGTCCGAGACCGGTGTCCGGATCGTCCATCTGCCCACCGGCGTGCGGGCCACCGCCCGGGAAAGCCGAAGTCAGCACCGCAATCGGGCACGCGCGCTCGAGCGGCTACGTGCGAAGCTCCTGGCGCTCCGACACGTGGAGCCGCCGAGGAAGCCGACCCGGGTCTCGGCCGCACAGAAGCGCAAGCGCCTCGACGAGAAGCGGCGCAAGGCGGAGAAGAAGCGCTTGCGGAAGCCTCCCGACGACGAGTAAGCAGGCCCTTGCCCGCGCCGCGAACTTCCGGGATGTTCGCCCCCTGATCGGAGCCCCGCCCAGGAGGGCAGCCTCGTGCTCGACCCCGTCCGCGATCCCCGGATGGCCGCCACGCTGCGTGCGCGCCCGCTCGCTCGCCCCCGTGAGGCCGCGGCGCCCGCCCGTTCCGGGGCCGCCGTGTTCGCACTCGCGGCGCTGATCGCTCTCGGGGCCTGCGGCCCCGCCGAGCCCATCCGCCCGAACATCCTCCTCGTCTTCACGGACGATCACGCGGCGCACGCCGTCTCCGCGTACGGCTCGATGATCAACCGGACGCCGAACATCGACCGCCTGGCGGTGGAAGGCATGCTCTTCGAGAACGCATTCGTGACGAACTCGATCTGCGCGCCGAGCCGGGCCACGATCCTGACCGGGCAGTTCGGGCACCTGAACGGCGTGCCGACGAACCGCGACACCCTGCACCAGAGCACGCTCACCTTCCCGCGCCTCCTCCAGGAGGCCGGCTACGAGACGGCGATCGTCGGAAAGTGGCACCTCAAGGTCCACCCGGCGGGCTTCGACCACTTCGAGGTGCTGCGCGGTCAGGGGCCGTACTACAACCCGGTCCTGTACTCGGCGGACGACAGCGTGCGCTACGAAGGGTACACGACCGACGTCGTCACGGACCGGGCGCTGGCCTGGCTCGAGGACGGGCGGGACCCCGACCGGCCGTTCCTGCTCATGTATCAGCACAAGGCGCCGCACCGCGAGTGGGCGCCGGGCCCGGATCAGCTCGGGCTCTACGCCGAGCGGGACATCCCCGAGCCGGCCACGCTCTTCGATGACGGGACCGGCCGGACCTCGGCCGCACGCACGCAGGAGATGACGATCGAGCGTGACCTCACCCCCGCGGACCTCAAGCTCGTGCCCCCGGCCAACCTGACCGCCGCGCAGCTCGCGGCGTGGGAGGCCGCCTACGGCCCGCGCAACGAGGCCCTCGAGACCGCAGGCCTGGAGGGCGAGGCGCTCACGCGCTGGAAGTACCAGCGCTACATCAAGGACTACCTGCGCACGATCGCCTCCGTCGACGAGAACCTGGGTCGGGTCCTCGACTTCCTCGACCGCAGCGACCTGGCGGAGCACACGGTGGTCGTCTACACGTCCGACCAGGGCTTCTTCCTGGGCGACCACGGCTGGTTCGACAAGCGCTGGATGTACGAGGAATCGCTGCGCACCCCGCTCATCGTGCGCTGGCCCGGCGTCGTGGAGGCCGGGACGCGCCGCGGCGAGCTCGTCCAGAACCTCGACCTCCCCGAGACGTTCCTCGACCTGGTCGGCGCCACGATCCCCTCCTCGATGCAGGGACGGAGCCTCGTCCCGCTCCTGCGAGGCGATCCGGCCCCGGATTGGCGGGACGCGATCTACTACCAGTACTTCGAGTACCCGGGCTGGCACATGGTCCGGCGCCACTACGGGATCCGGACCCACACCCACAAGCTCATCCACTACTACGAGATCGGGGAGTGGGAGCTCTTCGACCTGGAGCGGGATCCCGAGGAGCTCGCGAGCGTGCACGACGACCCGGCGTACGCCGCGGTCCGCGCCGACCTGGAGACCCGGCTCGACTCCTTGCGGGCCCACTACGCGGTCCCGGAAGAGGATCCCGTTCCGTACGTGGCCTGGCCGCCGGCCGGAGGCGCCTGACAGGACGGACGAGAGGGGTCGCGGCAGGGGGGGCGGTAGAGGCCCGGCAGAGGCGCGGCAGGGGGCGGCAGGGGCGCGGCAGAGGCCCGGCAGGGGCCCGGCGGGGAGCCGGAGGTCGTCCTCTCCGAGGCACCCCCGGGGGGGCGACCCCGAACGAGAGTGTTTCGCCGTCGGGGGCGCACCGGGTACATAGGGAATAGCGCGGGACCTATCAACACCCTGCCTCGATCGCGCACCTGGCACCCCGACACCGTCAGCCCCCGATGGCCATGTCCGGCGACGAGCCAGCCGAGGCTTCCC
>JBFFWJ010000397.1:0-4036 GCA_041570315.1 Longimicrobiales bacterium
CGGAGCGCGCCGTGAGGACACCCGGATGGGAGACGCGTTGCAACAGCAGTTGGAACGGGAGCTGATTCGCTAGTGCAAGGCCGGGCAATCCCGGTTCTACGAGCCCCTGGTCCGGGCGTACGAGCCGGCCGGGCTCAGGCTCGCGGTCGCCATGATGGGCAACGCCGAGGACGCCGAGGACGCGCTCCAGATGGCCTTCGTCAAGACCTACGACACGCTGCCGCGCTTCGACCTGCGGCGCCCGTTCGGCCCCTGGTTCTTCCAGATCCTGAGGAACCAGTGCCGCGACATGCTCCGCAGCCGCAAGGCGAAGTTCAGGATCGAGGCGCTCGACGAGCGGCTCGAGGAGCGGGCCGCCGACGCCGAGCACGGACCGGAGCGCGCCCGGCAGCGCAGCGCCGCGCGCGAGCTCCTGTGGAAGGGGCTGGAGCGCATCGGCGAGGAGCACCGCGAGATCCTGGTCCTGAAGGAGCTGGAGGGCTTCCGCTACAACGAAATCGCCCAGATTCTCGAGATCCCCGAGGGCACGGTCGCGAGCCGGCTGTACCACGCCCGGCGGGCGCTGAAGGAGGCCCTGCTCGGGATGGGCGCGGAGTATCCGTGATGGCACGAATCTCGTCGGACGATCTGATGCGCTACCTGGACGGGGAGCTGTCTCCGGAGGAGCGTGCGCGTGTGGACGCCGAGCTCGCCTCGTCGACCGAGCTGCAGCGCGAGCTCGCGGTCTTCCGGTCGCTCAAGGCGGACTTCCAGGACCTCTCCTTCCACCCCGGGACCCACCGCACGTCGGTGTGGGACGACGTGAACGCCCGGCTGACCCGGCCGATCGGCTGGATCCTGGTCATCGGCGGCGCGGTCCTGTGGATGAGCTACGGCGCCTGGGTCTTCGCGACTTCGGCGGCGAGCCCGTGGGAGAAGATGGCGACGGCCGCGATCGCGATCGGCGTGCTGGCGCTCCTCGCCTCGGTGATCTGGGAGCGCTACCGCGAGTGGGGCACGGACCCGTACCGGGACGTCCACCGATGATCGTCGTGACCACGTCCGAGGTGGCCGGGTCGGTGATCACCGACGTGCTGGGCATGGTGCGGGGCAGCTCGATCCGCACGCGGCACCTCGGCCGGGACGTGATCGCGGTCCTGCGCAACATCGCGGGCGGCGAGGTCCACGAGTACACGAAGATGCTCGCCGAAGCCCGGGAGCAGGCGGTCGACCGGATGGTCGAGGAGGCGCAGGCGCTCGACGCCGACGCGATCGTGGGGGTGCGCTTCCAGACCTCGATGGTCATGAGCGGCGCCGCCGAGATGCTCTGCTACGGAACCGCGGTGCGGCTTCGCCACGAGTAGCCGGACGGGCGGACGCGCCCCGGGACGCGGTTGTGAGGCGTCACCGCCCGAGGCATCTTGCCGGTTCCTCGACACCGGCGGACGACCTTGGCGGCACTGGCGATCTTTCAGCCCGACGCGCGCGCGGCCGCGCGCCTGACCGAGGCGCTCGCCGGCGCCCATCGGATCGTGCGGCGGCGGTCGTGGACCGCCCTCGACCGCATGCTGTCCGACGGGGAGCTCGAGGGCTGTCTCGTGGACGCCGAGCACCCGAGCCGCGAAGAGGCAACCAGGCACATCGCCCACCTCCGCGCCCACCATCCCGGGGTCGCGATCATCGCGTACGTGGAGTCGGATCGCCGCGCCGCCCTGTACGACCTCGGCGGCCTGGGCGTCGACGGGATCGTCCGCTCCTCGGAGCCGCACGGCACCCGCCTGCGGACGGCCGTCGACCAGGCCTTCGCCAGGGCGCGCGGCGTGCGGATCCGGCACCGGCTCGAGGCCCGGTTCGGAGAGGTCGGCGCCGCCGCGGTGGGCTGGGCGGTCGCCCACGCGACGGACAAGCCCGGCGTGGAGCAGATGGCCGTGGGGCTCGGACGGACGGACCGCGCGCTCCGCGACGCGCTCCACGACGTCGCCCTCCCGCCGCCGTCCCGCCTCCTGCTGTGGGGCAGGCTTCTGCTCGCCGGCGCGAAGCTGCACCAGGACCGGAGCAGCCCCGAGGAGGTCGCGTTCTCGCTGGGCTACGACACGACGACATCGCTCGCCCGTGCGATGAAGCGGCACACCGGGTACACCCTCCGGCAGATCTCGGAGGCAGGCGGCATGGAGCAGGTTCTCGAGGCGCTGCTGGCGACCGCTTCCAGGGGGACGGCGCGTGGATCCTGGCCGGCGACGACGGCCGGGCTCGCCGCCGCGCTGGCCCTGGCCGGGTGCACCGGACTCGGCGTCGGCGGAGGCGGCGTCGATCGCGGCGCCATCCGCGACATCCTGGAGTCACCGGGCATCGAGCAGATGCACGGCGGCGTGCTGGCCGTCGACGCCCGCAGCGGACGCACGCTGTACGCGCGCGACGAGCACAAGAAGTTCGTCCCGGCCTCGAACCAGAAGATCCTGGTCACCGCGGCCGCGATGACCATGCTCGGGCCCGACCATCGCTTCCGCACGGAGGCGTGGGCGGTGGGTCCGCGCTCCGGGCCGTTCCTCGACGGAGACCTGGTCGTCGTCGGCTCCGGCGACCCGACCCTCTCCGGCCGCTTCTGGGACTCGGGCACGGCGGCGCTGCGGGCCCTCGCCGACAGCGTGCGGGCATCGGGCATCGAGCGGGTCGGCGGCGCGCTCATCGTGGACGCTTCGGCGTGGGACTCGGCCAGCATCGCCCCCACGTGGGAGGTCGAGGACCTGCGCTACGCCTACGGCTCCACGGGGGGCGCGTTCGCGATCGACGAGGGAGAGATCCGGGTGGTCGTCGAGGCCGGACCTGAGGCCGGGTCTCCGGCGCGCGTGGACTGGTCTCCCTTCGGCACCTCCGACTACCTGCGCTCGCGAGTGAAGACCGCGCCGCCCGACAGCTCGACCCGCGTCACGCCCCACTACCTGCCCGAGACCCGCCAGCTCGTCCTCGACGGGGTCGTCGAGCCGGGCACGGTCGATACGCTCGCCTTCGCGCTGCGCGACCCCGTGCGACAGGCGTCCGCGGCGCTCGCTCGCGCCCTCGAGGACCGCGGGATCGGGCTGGAGGTCGGATGGGACGTGCGCTGGAGCGTGGGAGAAGCCCTGGGGCACGGCTGCGTCGCCGGCGCGCTCGAGGCGTGCCCGGCCGCACGCCTCGTCGCGGCGCTCGAGTCGCCGCCGCTGTCCCGCATCGTCGAGGGCATCCTCGAGCCCAGCCAGAACTGGATGACCGAGCAGCTCATCCGGGCGCTGGCGGCGGCGTTCGGTGCGGAGGGGAGCTGGTCGGAGGGCACCGACCTCGTCGAGGCCTTTCTGATCGAGCACGTCGGGGTCGACACGCTCGACGTGTCCGCCCGTGACGGCTCCGGCCTGTCGGCCTACAACCTGGTGACGCCCCGCGCGCTCGTGCGCGTGCTCGACCACATGCGGCGCGGGCCGTTCGCCGACGCGTACCGGGCCGCGCTGGCGGAGCCCGGCGAGGAGGACTCCTCGCTGGAGCGCCGACTGGCCGGGCTGGAGGGCCGCGTCTTCGCGAAGACCGGCACGATTTCGAACGTCAACTCGCTGTCGGGTTATCTCGTACGGGAGAACGGGCGCGAGGTCATCTTCTCGATCCTGACGAACGGATCGGGGCTGCCCTCCTCGTACGTGCGCGCGGCGATCGACGACATCGTGCGCGTGCTCGCCCGCTGACCGAGACTCCCAGGAGAGCCACCGAGCCCCCCGCATGAGCGACTACGAGCTGCCCGAGCTGCCCTCCGACGACGAGCTCGGCATCACGGACGAGGACCGCGAGCTCCTCGAGCGGGAGATGGGTGGTGACGCCCCGGAGATGTCGGAGGCGGAGATGCGCGCGCTCCTGGGTGACGCGTCCCCGTCTCCCGGCGGTGAGGCGGCGCGCGCCGAGCCGGACCGCAAGCCGACGAGAGCCGAGACGAGGGCGGCCAAGAAGGCAGCGAAGGCGGCGCGCAAGGCCGAGAAGGAGCGCAGCAAGCGGGCGGCACGCGCGGCCCGCGCGAGCGCCGCCGCGGCTGCCCCCG
>JBFFWJ010000398.1:0-4036 GCA_041570315.1 Longimicrobiales bacterium
GACACCACCCGCGCCAGGCCGATGCTTCCGATGCACATCCCGCCCATGAAGGTCGCGAGCAGCACGCCCAGCGAGATCGCCGACGAGCCGACGATCAGGGAGAGGAGCTGGTACCAGACGATCTCGTAGATGAGCGCGGCGCAGCCGCTCCCGACGAAGAGCGCGACGAGGAGCGGGAGGCGCCGGTCCGAGGCCCGCATCACCGGCCGGTCGACCCTTCGAGCGGGGAGCTCCCGCGGCCCTCGCTCATGGCGGACGTCACCTTTCGGGCAGCCCGCTACGCCCCCGCCCGGGGCAGCCCGGGCGTGCCGAAGATGATGTCGGTGATCGCCTTGATGCTGCGGTTCCCGTAGCGGAACGGCATGACCAGGCGCAGCGGCGCGCCGTGCCGGGGCGGGATCGGCTCGTCGTTCATGAGCCACGCGAGCATCACCTGCGGGTGGCGGAGCTCCGCCACGGACTCGTCGACGATGTGGCCGTCGGAGGCCGTGAGGCGGCAGTAGTGCGCCCCGGGCACCAGGCCCAGCATGTCCGCGAAGTCGCTGAAGCGCACGCCGGTCCACTTGACGATGCCGCTCGGCAGCGGCGCGCCGCACTGCATCAGGAAGGTGCGCGAGATCCGGGGCAGGGGCTCCAGGTCGGAGAAGCGGAGCGTGCCGCGCTTGGTGCCCAGCCCGCGCGTGTCGACGCGGATCGCCATCCTCGTGTAGTCGTACTCGATGACCGGGGCCGTGCGGTCGGGCGTCCGCCACATCAGGCGGCCCTCGATCGGCCCGGCCGCCGACTCCGGGTGCTCCGGAGCCGACCCGTCGGGCTCGAGCGGCAGGTCCACGGGGAAGCCGTCGCGCGGCTCGACGGTCTCGAGCCGGTCGGGGAACTCCTGGCTCTGCCCGGTGGCCTGGGCGCCCAGCGTGCGGGGATGCAGCCCGCCGACGGCGAGCCCCGCGAGGGCGGTTCCCGATACCGCGATCGCGTCGCGTCTGGAGATCGACATGGCAGGGCTCCTCGTGCGGAAGGTGCGGATGGCGGACCGTGCCGGACCGGCGCCGGACCGTGCCGGACCGGCGCGTCAGAGTACGCCGGGGCGGGGTGGGCGGCAATCGGGGGCCCAGCGAAATCCGGGTGTCGCGCGCGCTGTCGCACCCTTGGTCCGCTCGCCTCTCGGCCCTGTCGAAATCATGGCAATGCGCGACGAGCGTGGGTTACTATGCCAGGTAACGAGCCGATCGGACGCACTCAACGCAAGGGCCGTCGCGGTATGTCGGGGGAAGACGAATCCGCTCGAAGGTTGTTCATCTTTTCGCTCTGCCTGGTGGCGTTCGCGTACGGGTTCCTGTCTGGATCCCGGCAGCTTTTCCCCTACCCGCAGCTCGAGTTCGCCATCGCGTCGTTCGGGGACGTCTGGTCTCAGAAGGAGACCCTGCTGGGCACGTCGCCGACCGAGTTCATCCGTGACGCGCGCCACGAAGGGGACGGGGTGACCGTTCGGAAGGCCGAGGCTTCGCCGGGCCTGACCCTGCTGTCGGGGTTCTTCGACGAATCCAACGAGATCAGGCTCGTGAGCCTGGACGGAGCCGTGGTACGGCGGTGGCGCGTGAGCTACTTCGATCTCTTTCCGACGCAGGACCATGTCGACCGCCCGCCCGCCACGGAATGGAACGTCGACGTGCACGGGGCGCTCGCGCTGCCCGACGGGTCCGTCGTCTTCAACTTCGAGTATGGGGGGCTGGTCAAGCTCGACCGTTGCGGCGCGGAGTCGTGGACCGTGCCGCACATGACCCATCACTCGATCGAGATCTCCGAGCGCGGCGGCTACTGGGTCGGCGGCCGCAGGGTGGTGAGGGACTCCACGCACCTCCCTCCCTACGTGGGAGCCTACGAGGAGGACCTGTTGCTCCGCGTCTCGCCCGAGGGCGAGATCGTGGACGAGATCTCCGTGCCGCGCTTCCTCCTCGAGAACGGCCTCGCCGGCGTCCTGACGGCGTCCGGGAGCTTCGGCGTGAATGCCACGGGCCGCGACAACCCGAGATATCTCGGCGAGATCGTGCACCTGAACGACATCGAGGAGCTGCCGACCGCGTTGGCCGCCGACTTTCCCCAGTTCGCCCCGGGGGATCTTCTGCTGTCGCTGCGGCACCGCAACCTGCTCGTCGTCATCGACCCGTCCCGGAACGAGGTCAAGTGGCACCAGACGGGCCCGTGGATCCGGCAGCACGATCCGGACTGGCAGCCGGGCGGGGTCATCACGGTCTTCAACAACAACACGGACGAGTGGCAGGGCAGGGTCTTCGGCGGCTCGAACGTGATGGGGCTCGATCCCCGCGACGGAAGCGTCGAGGTCCTGTACGGACGCGGGCCCGACGAGGAGATGTACACGCGTGTCCGAGGCAAGCACCAGGTGCTTCCCAACGGGAACCTCCTCCTCACGGTCTACGACGAGGGGCGCGTGATCGAGGTGGGCGAAGCCGGGGACGTCGTTTGGCAGTACGTCAACCGCTATGACGATGCGAGCGTGGCCACGGTCAACGACGCCCTCCGCTACCCCCCCGACTACTTCGAGGGCGTGGACTGGGAATGCGAGTGACTTCGAGGCAACGAACGAAAACGGGGTTCAGCTCATGAAGAGCATCACCTTCTGCATCTTGTTGTCGGCGGCCGGGCTTCTCCTCGCGCCCGAGCCCGCTCATGCGTACGTGGGCCCGGGTGCGGGGCTCACCGTGATCGGCGCCGCCCTGGCCCTGGTCGGGGGCATCTTCCTCGGGATCTTCGGGTTCGTCTGGTACCCCATCAAGCGCTTCCTGCGACGAGGATCGGCCCAATCCGAGCCTTCGTAGGCCGGCGGGCACGGGGACGTGGAGCGGATACCGGCCCTCGCCGCGGCGCTGGCGTTTCTCGTCAGCTTCGATCAGCTCCGTGTGGTCGAAGAGGCGCGTCGAGCCGTACGGGCCGGCCAGGCGGCGGGTTCCGGGCTGCGCGACCGGACCGTGAGCGATGCGGAGAAGGAGCGCCTCGCCCGCGCCGCGTCGATGTCCCTCCTCGGCTCCTTCGTCTCGATCCTGGTCAAGGGCTCGGCGGCGATCGTCGCGGCCACCGCCGTCCTCGTAGCGTCTCAGCTGCTCGGCGTGGGAACGGTGGCCGAGTCGACACGCTGGCTCATGTCCTGGCCGGCGATCGTCGGCCTGACCGCCTCGGTGATCATCCTGTCGAAGCTGCGTCCCGGCGGATGAGCTTCGAGGCACACTACTCGAGGCTCGATCGGGCGCTCCACCGGGTCGCCTTCGCGGGATCGGCCGCCCAACGCGCGGCATCGGATGTCGAGTCCGCGCTCCTCGCTCGACAGTATGCCGGCGCTCCCGTGCGCCGACCCGTCTTCATCACGTCGCTTCCTCGAGCGGGTACGACCCTCCTCCTCGACCTCGTGGCCGAGCTCCCCGAGTTCGCCGCCCACAGCTACCGGGACATGCCCTTCGTGCTCGCGCCGCTGCTCTGGGATCGGGTCTCGCGGGGGATCCGATCGGGCGTGTCGCGGCGGGAGCGGGCCCACGCGGACGGGGTCACGATCGGCATCGACAGTCCCGAGGCCTTCGAAGAGGTGATGTGGAAGGCGTTCTGGCCGGAGAAGTACGGACGGAGATCCATCGCCCTGTGGTCCGCGGGCGAGACGCGACCGGAGTTCGAGCGCTTCTTCCGCGAGCACGTCCGCAAGCTCGTGGCGCTCCGCTCGAGGCCGGTGGAGCAGGGGCGATACGTCTCCAAGAACAACGGAAACATCGCCCGCATTCCGCTTCTCCGTCGGGTCTTCGGCGACTGCACGATCCTGGTGCCGTTCCGGGCTCCGGTCGATCATGCGGGCTCGCTGCTCGCTCAGCACCGGCGCTTCCTGGAGGTCCACGAGCGGGAGCCCTTCTCGCGGGACCTGCTCGATCAGCTCCTCGACCTGGCGGCTTCGGGCGTCGCCGAGCTCACGACCGCCCAGCGCGACGCAGCCGCCCTCCCGCTCCCCGGGTGACCCCGACCGCGTGAGGCTCGTCCTCGC
>JBFFWJ010000399.1:0-4020 GCA_041570315.1 Longimicrobiales bacterium
AGGCGATGACCGTGCCGATCACGAGCACGAGACACCCGAACCAGATCCAGCCGACCAGCGGCTTGATCAGGATCTGCAGATCCAGGCCCTGGGCCGCCGCGTCGGCGTTCACGGCTGCCTGCGTGTCGTCGAGCGCGGACAGGATCAGGTACAGGTCCTCGAACGGGGTGGACCGGATCCCCACCTCGGTCATCGGCGGCTGGCCGACGTTCGTCGTGTACTGGCGCTTCTCGGTGGTCAGGATTCCCTTCGGCTCCCCGTTGCGGGCCACCGAGACGGTCGCGATGGCCTGCCACAGCAGGTTGCGCTGACCGTTGTTGAGGTTGGTCGACAGCCCCTCGTACGTGAGCGTGTACGTGTGCCCGAGCGGGGACGTCACGTCGACGCTGTCGCCCGGGTTCATGTGCTGCCGGACGTCCACGTTGTACGCCGCGCCCGCGAACGCCATGAAGATCATGACCATGCCCACGTGGACGGTGTAGCCGCCCCAGCGGCGCCGGTTGCGGGTCACCAGGTGAAAGAGCGCGAGCGCGTAGCCCTCACCCTCGATGCGGGCCCGCGCCTTCGTCCCCTTCCAGAACTCGGTGGCGATGATGGTCAGGACGAACGCGCTGATGCCCCAGGTCACGAGCGCCAGGCCGTGACGGGCCCCGAGCGACCACAGCACCGCCGCCGTCGCCAGCCCGACGACGACCGGTGTCGCGAAGTTCTTCTGGAGGTTCCTGCGGGTCGCGCGGCGCCAGGCGATCACCGGCCCGATGCCGACGAGCGCGAGGAGCACGAGGCCGATCGGGAAGTTCACCTTCTCGAAGAACGGCGGTCCGACGCTGATCTGCTGACCGGTGATCCCCTCGGAGATCAGCGGGAACATCGTGCCCCACATCACGGTGAAGGCCGCGCCCAGCAGGATCAGGTTGTTGACGAGGAACGCCGATTCCCGGGAGACGAACGACTCGATCTGGTTCTCGCTCTGGAGCTGCGGCAGCCGGTACAGGATGAGCACCACGCACACCGCGAGGACCGAGCCCATGAAGCCCAGGAAGATGTAGGCGATCTTCAGCTCCTGGGCGAAGGTGTGGACCGACTCGATCAGCCCGGAGCGGGTCAGGAAGGTCGCGAAGATCGTGAGCAGGAAGGTCAGGAGCACGAGCGACATGTTCCAGACCTTGAGCATCCCCCGGTTCTCCTGGATCTGGACCGAGTGCAGGAACGCCGTCGCGGTCAGCCAGGGAAGCAGCGAGGCGTTCTCGACCGGATCCCAGAACCAGTAGCCGCCCCACCCGAGCTCCTCGTAGGCCCAGCGCATGCCGAAGACGATGCCCACGGACAGGAAGAGCCAGCTCGTGAGGATCCAGCGCCGGGTGAGCTGGATCCAGCGTGCGTCCAGCCGTCCGTTGAGGAGCGCCGCGATCGCGAAGGCGAAGGGGATCGTGAACGCCGTGAAGCCCAGATAGAGCGTGGGCGGGTGGATCGTCATCCAGTAGTTCTGCAGCTGCGGGTTCAGCCCCTGGCCGTTCGCGGGCGTGAAGTCGAGCCGCTCGAAGGGATTCACGTCGGCGAAGAGCAGCACGACGATGAAGAAGGTGACGATCGTCTGGAGCACCGCCGCAACGTACGGCATGAACTCGCGGTGCTTGTTCCGGTTCTGGTAGACGCACAGCGACGCGAAGAACGTCAGCAGCAGGGCCCAGAAGAGGAGGGATCCCCTCTGGCCGGCCCACAGCCCGGTGACCTTGTAGAAGAGCTCGAGCTCGATGTTGGAGTAGCTGGCGACGTACCAGTACTCGAACCGGTCACCCAGGAAGGCCGCGCCGACGCCCAGCGACGCGAGCACGATCAGGCCGAAGACCGCGTAGATGCTCCGCTCGGCGCTCAGCACCAGGTCGCCGCGCTGCGTACGCCCGCCCGCGTACCCGAGGATCATCCCCCATGCGGCGACGGGCAGGGAGATCCAGAGGGCGAACTCACCCAGGAGCGTCAACTGGAGCTACCGGCTAGATCCTCGGGGGCAGCCTCGTAACGGCTCCCGCACTTGGTGAGCAGCGTCGTCGCCTCGAAGACGCCGTCGGGCCGGAGCCGTCCCTCCATCACCACCTCCACGTCGTCGGTGAAGGTGTCGGGGAGCGCGTCCGAGTACTCGGCCTCGAACGTCACCGACTCGTCGGCGAGATCGCGAACCGTGAAGACGTGGCGCAGCTCCCCCTCGACGCGCCGGTAGGTTCCCGGCACGACCTGGCCGCTCACCTTCACGCCGACGTCGCGGAAGGAGGGATCGTTCTCGACCCGCTCGAGCAGCTCCACCGGCGTGAGGTAGTACACCATCGTCTCGCTCACGCCCGTCCAGATCAAATACGTCACCACGGCGGCCACGCCAACCAGACCGACCATGAACCGAGGATTCTTCTTCATGCCAGGCTCCGTGCGGGATTCCGTTCCGGAACGAGAAGCAATGTAGCCGGATCGGACCCTCGGCGACCAGTCCGGGAAAGCACGGACGACCGGGCCGCCCGGCGGTTTCGGGCGCGCGTCACCGCCTCCTGCTCTCCGCGGCGCGCTCGAGCGCCCACGAGGCCGCCTCCTCGGCCCCTGCGAACCCGGGGAGTCCGAGCCCCTCGGCGGGCGGCGTGCCGAGGAAGCCGACGTCGAGACCCATCTTCTTCGCCAGGGCGATCTCCGAGAGCGTGCCCCAGGAGCCTCCGATCGCGAGGACCGCCTCCGCGCTCCGCACCACGAGCGCGTTGCGTGTCTCGCCGAGCCCGGTGGGCAGGGGGATCCGGATCCAGGGGTTGGCCTCCTCGGGGTCGGTTCCCTTGAGGATCCCTACGGTGACCGCTCCCTCCTCCGCGGCCCCGCGCGCGGCCGCCTCCATGACGCCACCGTAGCCGCCGCACAGCACGATGGCGCCGGCGCGCCCCAGCGCGCGCCCCACGGCGTCGGCCAACCGCGCGTCCGCCTCGGAGGCGTGTCCGGCCCCGATGACGGCCACGCGAAGCGGGCGCTGCACGGCGGGCACGCGCGCTAGCCCGCCGAGCTCGAATCCCGGGCCCACCCGACGGCGGCCCGGACGGCACGGCCCCACTCGACCCGGAGTGGGCGGATCCGCTCCGCCTCGACCGTGGGGTCGAAGCGGCGGGGCTCTCCCTGGGCCGCCAGGAAGTCCGCGGCGCTCTCCCAGAGTCCGGTCGCGATCCCCGCGAGCCCGGCCGCCCCGAGCGCCGTCGTCTCGACCAGCGCCGGCCGCCGGACCGGCACGCCGGCCACGGCGGCCTGAAAGCCCATGAGCCAGTCGTTGAGCGCCGCTCCCCCGTCGACGCGCAGCTCGCGGGTCTGTACCCCCGAGTCCGACTCCATCGCGTCCAGGACGTCGGCGGTCGAGTACGCCATCGCCTCGAGGGCGGCCCGCGCCAGGTGGGCCTTCGTGGTCCCGCGCGTCAGGCCGAAGATCGACCCCCGGGCCTCCGGCTCCCAGTGCGGCGCCCCGAGCCCGACGAAGGCCGGAACGAAGTAGACCCCCCCGTTGTCCTCCAGGCTCGCCGCGAGCGCCTCCGAGTCTCCGGCGGACTCGAGCAGGCCGAGGCCGTCCCGAAGCCACTGCAGCGCGGCCCCCGCGATGAAGACCGATCCCTCGAGCGCATAGGCGAGCCCCCCCTCCTCGTCGCACGCCGCCGTCGTGAGGAGCCCGTGCCGGGACGCGACCGGCGTCCGCCCCGTGTGAAGCAGGAGGAAGGCGCCCGTTCCGTAGGTGTTCTTCGCGAGACCCGGGCTCCAACAGCCCTGGCCGAAGAGCGCCGCCTGCTGATCCCCGGCAACGCCCGCGATCGGGGCTTCGATCCCCAGGTGCTCACCGACCGTGGCTCCGAAGTCTCCGGAGCTGGGGGCCACCTCCGGAAGCATCGGCCGGGGCACGCCCAGGAGGTCGAGCCCCCAATCGTCCCACCGCCGGTCGTGAAGGTTGAAGAGGAGCGTGCGGGAGGCGTTGGTGGGGTCGGTGAGGTGGGAGGCGCCGTCGGTCAGGCGGGC
>JBFFWJ010000400.1:0-4006 GCA_041570315.1 Longimicrobiales bacterium
GCGCGAACCGCGCCCCGAGCGCCGCCGAGCTCGAGGAGATGCGCGCGATCATGGCCCGAGCGATGCGACAGGGCGCGATGGGGATGACGACGGCGCTGATCTATCCGCCGGGCTCCTTCGCGGAGACGGACGAGCTGGTCGAGATGGCGCGCGTCGCGGCGGAGCACGGGGGGATCTACGCGAGCCACATCCGCGACGAGGGCGCGGGTCTGGTGGGCGCCGTGCGCGAGGCCATCGAGATCGGTGAGCGCGCCGGCCTGCCCGTCGAGATCTTCCACTACAAGGGCGCGTACGAGCCGGGCTGGGGCACGATCATCATCGAGGCGGCCGCGGAGATCGAGGCGGCCCGGGCCCGCGGAGTCGACGTGGCGGCCGACATGTATCCGTACACGGCCGGCGGGAGCGGCCTCGAGGCGACGATCCCCTCCTGGGTGTTCGACGGGGGGATGGACTCGGTGCGAGCCCGGATCGGCCGGACGGAGGTGCGCGACCGGCTGAAGCGCGAGATCGAGACCGGCTCGGAGGGGTGGTGGAACATCGTCGAGGCGGCGGGTGGCTGGGACGGCATCGTGCTCGTCAACGCGCGCAATCCCGCGAACGCGCGCTTCGAGGGCCGGAGCATCCGGTCGATCGCGGCCGAGCAGGGCAAGGACCCCGCCGACGCGGCATGGGACCTGGTTGCCGAGGGGCAGGGGCGGGTGATGGCGATCTACCACATGATGAGCGAGGAGGACGTCCGCTGGGCGCTCCGGCGGCCCTGGACGAGCATCGGGAGCGACGCCGGCGCCGCGCTGCGGGCCGGGGAGGCGGACGTGCTCGGGCTGCCGCACCCCCGCAGCTACGGCACGTTTCCGCGCGTGCTCGCGCGCTACGTGCGGGACGAGGGGGTGCTGAGCCTGGAGGAGGCGGTCCGCAAGATGACCTCGTGGCCCGCCACGCGGATGCGCCTGGAGCGCCGCGGCGTGATCCGAGAGGGCGCCTGGGCCGACATCACGGTCTTCGACCTCGACCGCATCGAGGACCGGGCCACCTACGACGAGCCCGTGCTCTTTCCCGAGGGAATCGAGTACGTGCTCGTCAACGGCGTCGTCGTGATCGAGGACGGGGGGCGGCACACGGGCGCCCGGCCCGGGCACGTCCTCTACGGACCCGGACGGGAGGAGGCACGGTGAGCGCACCGCACGACAGCTCTCGGGCTCGCGGGCGTGCGGTGCGTGGGATGCTGGCGCCGCCGGGCGCCGGCTGGCTCGCGCCGGGGCGGAAGGCCCGGGTCGCCGGGGCGCTGCTCGTGGCGGCGGCGCTCGCCGCGCTCCCCACCTCATCCGCCGCGCAGAACGGTCCCGCACCGAGGGCGGGGGCTGCCTCCGCACCGCTCACGCCCGCCGCGGTGGCCCGCGTCGCCTCGGCGCTCGAGCCGGAGATCCGGCGAGCGATGCTGGACGGGGGGATCCCCTCCCTCACGATCGCGCTCACCGACCGCGACTCCGAGCTGTGGAGCGCGGCCTACGGGAGCTCCAACCTGTGGGCGGGCACGCCTGCGTCGACGCAGACCGTCTACCTGATCGGCTCGACGTTCAAGGCGCAGTCGACCGTGGCCCTGCTGCAGCAGATGGAGCGGGGGGCCTTCGAGCTCGACGATCCGGTCTCGACCTACCTGGACGGGCTCGAGATTCGCGGGGAGGATCCCGAGGATCCGGTCAGGTTCCGCCACCTGCTGACGCACACCTCGGGGATGCCGGTCGACTTCGGCCCGCACCCGGTGTGGGGAGAGACCGCCCCGCTCGCGCTCGGCGAGTACCTGGCCGACTCCCTCCGGGTGCGGGGCCCTCCGCTGCGCGAGGTCGTGTACTCCAACATGGCGTTCTCCCTGGTCGGCCATCTCGTGGAGCGCCTCAGCGGCGTCCCCTACAAGGACTACATCCGCGAGCGCGTCTGGGGGGCGCTCGGCATGGAGAGCACGGCCTTCGACCTGCGGCCCGAGATGGAGGAGCGCCTGGCGATCCCCTACGTGCTCGACGAGGACACCCGGCGACCGGTGGCCACCGCACGCCTCAAGGCCAACGTGTGGCCGGCCGGCATCGTCTACGGTACGGTGCACGACCAGGCGCGCTGGGTCCGCTTCAACCTCGGCGACGGCACGTGGCGGGGCGAGCGCATCCTGGGCCGGGAGACCCTCGACGAGATGCATACGCTTCAGTACCCGAGCTTCGCCGGCGAGCCCATGGGCGGAGGATGGGGCTATGAGGAGCCCGGCTACGGGCTGACCTGGTGGACCTCGACCCGCGACGGGCAGGCCTTCTTCGCGCACTCCGGTAGCGTCCCCGGCTACACCGCCTTCGTGATGGGCAACAAGACGCTGGGTGTGGGCCTGGCCCTCCTCTCCAACGGGAACCGCGCCCATCCCCACCTCGTGCGGATCTCGAACCTCGCGCTGGACCTTCTGGCCGCCGAGCTCACGGGGAGCCGCTGACCGATGCCGGGGCTGCCCGACACTGCGCTGGGCCAGATGGCCGCGGTCGCGATCCTGCTCGCGTTCGCCTGGATCGCCGACCGCCTGGTCTACCACCTGGTCCTGGGCGGAATCCGCCGCGTCGCGCGTCGGACCCGCTCCACATGGGACGACCGCATCGTGGAGCGCCGGGTGCTCTCGCGGCTCGTGCACGCCGTACCGGGCATGGTCGTGTACTACGGCCTCGGGCCCGCGATCGGGCTGACGCCGGCGGAGATCGCGGCGGGCGCGACCCCGCTGGCCCTTTCGGCGGCGCTCGCCGGGCGCGTCGCGCTCGCCTTCATCGTGATCACCGCGGTCATGGCGGCGAGGGCCTTCCTCGACGCGGTCAACGACATCTACAGCGAGTCGTACGCCGAGGCGAGGAACCGGCCGATCAAAGGGTACCTGCAGGTCGTGGCGATCGTCCTCTACGTCGCGGCCGGCATCGTCGTCGTGTCGATCCTGGCGGATCGCTCTCCGGTCGTCTTCCTGTCGGGCCTGGGGGCGCTGACCGCGATCCTGCTCCTCGTCTTCAGGGACACGATCCTGTCGCTGGTCGCGAGCCTCCAGATCGCGTCCAACGACATGATCCGCATCGGGGATTGGGTGGAGATGCCCCAGGCGAACGCCGACGGCGACGTGATCGACATCGCGCTCCATACCGTCAAGATCCAGAACTGGGACAAGACGATCACGACGATCCCGACCCACCGCTTCATCAGCGACTCGTTCAGGAACTGGCGGGGCATGAGCGAGTCGGGCGGGCGGCGCATCAAGCGCGCGCTCAACCTCGATCTCTCCTCCGTCCGCTTCCTGACCGAAGAGGAGATCGAGCGCCTCTCGCGCTTCGAGCTCCTACGGGAGTACATGCGGGAGAAGCGGGAGGCGCTGGCCGCGTACCGGCTCGAGAAGGGCCAGCGCGATGACGATACGATCCCCGAGCCCAGGGGCCTCACGAACGTCGGGACCTTCCGGGCGTACGTCCTCGAGTACCTCAAGGCGCACCCGCTCCTCCACGACGGCATGACCCTGCTCGTGCGCCAGCTCGCACCGACCCCGCAGGGTCTCCCGCTGCAGATCTACTGCTTCACCCGGGATACCCGGTGGGCCCGCCACGAGGGCATCCAGTCGGACATCTTCGACCACCTCTTCGCGGTCCTCCCGCAGTTCGGGCTCAGGGCCTTCCAGGAGCCGACCGGCGCGGACTTCGCGCGGCTGCCGCGGGTGGACGGGGCGCCCGAGCTTCCCCAGGCTCCCTAGCGCACCCCCCGCGGCCCAACCGCCCGCTCGGCGATCGACAGCGCCGCGTCGACGAGGAGGGCCAGGGCGGCGGCCGGGATCGCCCCCGACAGGATCAAGCGGGTGTCGGAGAGCGCGAGGCCGGCCACGATCGGATCGCCGAGGCCTCCGGCTCCGATGAAGGCCGCGAGCGTGGCCGTGCCGACGTTGATGACCGCGGCGGTGCGCACCCCCGCCATGATCACCGGAGCGGCGAGGGGGAGGCGAACCCAGCGC
>JBFFWJ010000401.1:0-4004 GCA_041570315.1 Longimicrobiales bacterium
ACGGGGAAGGCCCGTGCCGCGTACGAGCGATGGCTGCAGATGACGCGTGGAGCCGACCAGCACTCACCGGACGGTACGAGACGGCCGTACTGGATGCTGCGTCCGGTCCGACCGGAGCGATCCGCCTACGACCTTCCGGCACGGCCGGAGCCTTCCCGTGTCTGATGCGCCCGGGGACCCGCCGGCGGAGCTGCTGCGCGCGCTGGGGGCCTTGTCCGAGCCACCGGCGCCCGGGCACGTCCGCCTCGCGGAGCTCCTCGGCCTGGACGGGGTCCCGACGGCGGCCGAGTACGCGGACCTCTTCCTCTTCCAGCTCTACCCCTACGCTTCGGTCTACCTGGGCCCCGAGGGCATGCTGGGGGGCGAGGCCCGTGACCGGATCGCCGGCTTCTGGCAGGCGCTCGGCCAGCGGCCCCCACCCGAGCCGGATCATCTGGCCGCCCTGCTCGGCCTCTACGCGTCGCTCACCGAACCGCCCCGGGGGGCGGACGACGCGGAGTCGATCCTCCTCGACCGCGCGCGCGCCACCCTTCTGCACGAGCACCTGGCGCCGTGGATCTTCGCGTTCCTGGCGCGCGTAGCCGGGCTCGCGGACGGGGGCTACCGCCGGTGGGCGCTCCTGCTCTTCGAGGCGTTGCGCGGAGAGATCGAGCGGACGCGGAGCGAGGGGGGAGTCGAGCTCCCCGCGTGCCTGCGCGCGACGCCGGCTCTCCCCGACCCCAGGCGGGACGGGTCGGCGGCCTTTCTGGACGGGCTGCTCGCGCCGGCGCGCACCGGAATGATCGTGACGCGATCGGATCTCGCCCGGCTCGCGCGCGCCGCGGGGCTCGGCCTGCGAGCCGGGGAGCGGCGCTACGCGCTCGAGCATCTCCTCGGACAGGATGCGCCTGCGATCCTGCGCGGGCTCGCGGGCGAGGCCCGACGACAGGGGGCGCAGCATGCGGAGAGGAGCGCGTGGCTCGGCGCGCCCGCCGTCTTCCAGGCGGAGCGGGCCGGGTGCGCTGCCGGGCTGCTGGAGGAGCTCGCCACGGAAGCGGGCGCGCGGCCCGTCCACGGCGACTTCGAGATCCCGACCTCGGCCGGCCGGTAGGCTTCACCGTGCGCGCCGAGCCACCGCGCCGGGTCTCACGCAACGACTTCGTGGCCGGTGTGAGCGTCGCGCTCGTGCTCGTCCCGCAGTCGATGGCGTACGCGGAGCTCGCGGGCCTGCCGGCCCACCACGGCTTGTACGCGGCCTCGCTGCCGCTGATCGCCGCGGCCTTCCTCGCCTCCTCCCCGTACCTGCAGACGGGACCCGTGGCGCTGACCGGGCTGCTGACGCTCGGTGCGCTGACCCCGCTCGCTCCCGAGGGAACGGCCGAGTACGCCGCGCTCGCGGCCCTCCTGGCGCTCGTGGTGGGCGTCGCACGCCTGCTGGTGGGGCTGCTCAAGGCCGGCTGGCTCGTCTACCTCATGTCGCACTCGATGATGACGGGCTTTCTCTCCGCCGCCGCGATCCTCATCCTCTCGTCCCAGGTTCCCGGGGCCTTCGGGGTGGCTCCCCCCGTGGACGGGGTGCTCCAGAGAGCGTGGTGGGCCATCACGACGCCCGACGCCTGGGAGCCCGCGTCGATCGCGCTGACGTTGCTCACGGTCGCGATCGTGGCCGGTGGGCGGCGCCTCCATCCCCTCGTCCCCGGCGTGTTGATCGCGGCGGTGGCGGGGCTGCTCTTCTCCGTCCTCAGCGGATACTCGGGGCGAACGGTCGGAGAGATTCCCCGTGGGCTGCCCCCCCTTTCCCTGGACCTTCCGTTCGCCCGGTTGCCCAGCCTGATCCTGCCCGGCATCGTCATCTCGGTCGTGGGCTTCGCGGAAGGGGTGTCGATCTCCCGTCTCTACGCGTCGCAGGACCGGCAGCGATGGGACGCGGATCGGGAGTTCCTCAGCAAGGGCATCGGGAACCTGGTCGCCGGGTTGACCTCGGGCCTTCCCGTCGGCGGCTCGCTCTCGCGCACCAGCGTGAACCGCTTGGCGGGAGCCCGCAGCCGCTGGAGCGGCCTCCTCACGGGGGCCACGGTCCTGGTGTTCCTGCCCTTCGCATGGGTGCTCGGCCCGCTGCCGCGCGCCGTGCTCTCCGGCATCGTCATCGCCGCGATCTGGAACCTGATCCGCCCTCGCGCGCTGGCCTCGCTCTGGGCCCTCGCGCCGGCACAGGCCCTCGTCGGATGGGTCACCTTCGCGCTCACCCTGATCCTGGCTCCGCACATCGACCGCGCGATCCTCCTGGGGGTCGCTCTCGCGGCCGGCGTGCACCTCTGGAGGGAGCTCACCCCCAAGGTCGACGCCCGTCGGGAGGGGGACACGCTCTACCTGGAGCCGAGCGGCGTGCTCTGGTTCGGCTCCGCGCCCGCGCTCGAGGACCTGCTCCACGCCCGCCTCGCCGAGGAGCCCGAGGTCCGGCGGGTCGTCCTTCGGTGCGGCGGTCTGGGCCGCATCGATCTCACCGGCGCCCATACGTTGCGCGAGATGATCACCCACGCCGCGGCTGCGGGGATCTCGATGTCGCTGGTCGACGTTCCGGAGCACGCGGTTCGGGTGCTCTCGGCGGTGGGCGCACACCCGAAGCCGCACGATGGAGGTCCAGCCAAAGGGACGGGCGCGGGAACAAGTAGCGCCGGAGCTCCGTAGTGCGGGAGAGGCCGAGCCTCTACAATGAGCCGGCTCGCCGCGGCGGAGCGGAAGCACGAAATCCTGAAGCTGTCTGGGGGATGCCATGTTTGAGTTGATCGCGCTCGGAATTGCCGGCGCCTCGGGCGTGTTCGGTCACATCAAGTCGCGTAAGTTCGTCGGTCAGCGGCTGCGCTACACGCAGATCGTCGACAAGCCGGCGCTGGGCCTGTGGGCCGGGGTCGGAGCGACGATCGTGGCCGCGCCGGTCGTCGCGTTGCTGCCGATCGTCGGCGCGGGCACCGCCGTGGCGATCGGCGCGGGGGTGGGGACCGGCGTGGCCCTGGGCGTCAAGGACACGAAGGAGCCGCCCAAGCTCATCGACGACTGAGCCGGAGGGCGCTTGCCCGATTCGGGTCGAGCGCCCACCGTCGGCGGATCGCGCAACCCTCCGCCCCGCCGACCATGCAACCTCCCGAGCTCGACCGCGCCATCGGGCTGACGCGGGCCACCGCCATGGTGGTCGGCACGATCATCGGCGCGTCCATCTTCGTCCAGCCCTCCGAGATCACCGGGCAGCTCTCGAGCGCGGCCGCCATCTACGCCGTGTGGGCGGTATGCGGGATCCTCACGCTCTTCGGCGCGCTCGTGTGCGCCGAGCTGGCCAGCGCTCAGCCCGAATCCGGGGGCGTGTACGCGTACCTGCGCGAGGCGTACTCGCCCGCCATGGGCTTCCTGTGGGGCTGGGCGATGTTCTGGACCATGCACTCCGGGATCATCGCCGCCATTGCCGTGGTGTGCGCCCGCTACGCCGCGTACTTCGTCGAGCTGGGGGACGGGGGCCAGCGCGCGGTCGCGATCGGGGTCATCGCGGCGCTGAGCGCGGTGAACTACTTCGGCGTGCGCGAGGGCAGCGCGCTGCAAACCGCGATCACGGGGGGCAAGCTCCTCGCTGTCGCCGCGATCATCGCCTTGGGGCTTCTCTTCGGGGGCGAGGCGCACGAGGCCGTCGTCGCCACGGCCGCCGGGGCGGACGGCGGGGCCCGCGATCAGGCCGGCGTGCGGGAGCTGGGCGCCGCGCTGGTGGCGGGCCTCTTCGCCTTCGGCGGCTGGCACATGGTGACGTACAACGCCGAGGAAACCCGCGATCCCACGGTCACGATCCCGCGAGCCCTCGTGGTGGGGACGCTCATCGTGACCGCCTGCTACATCCTGCTGAACGCCGTCTACCTGTACGTGCTGCCGATGGACGCCGTGGCGGCGTCGGATCGGGTCGCCGCGGACGCCGCGGATGCGGTCTTCGGACGGGGAGGCGGAGCTGCGATGTCCGCCCTGGTCGTCTTCTCGACCTTCGGCGC
>JBFFWJ010000402.1:0-3984 GCA_041570315.1 Longimicrobiales bacterium
AAGGACAAGAAGGACCCCGCCGACGAGACGCCGGAGAAGAAGCCCGCACCCTAGCCGCAGCCCCCCTACCGGTGTTTCACCGTGAGCTTCTGGACGACGGCGGCGTAGCCCGTGACCACCTCGTCGAGCTTCGGCGGCGAGCCCAGCGCGATCGGCTTGAACTCGGCGCCCTTGGCCTCGTCGCTGTCGGCGTCCGGATCCCATTCTCTGAGGAGGTGGACGGACGCCTCCGACCCCAGGGCCAGGGCCATCCGCTGCAGCCTGCGAAGGTTCTCCTTGTCCATCGCGATGATGTAGTCGAAGCGCCGAAAGTCGTCGTCGGTGACCTGTCGAGCGACGGACTCCAGCCGCACGCCATGCCGGGAGGCGACGATCTCCGCGCGCGCGTCGGGTCGCTCGCCCACGTGCCAGGCGCCCGTGCCGGCCGAGTCGATCTCGAAGCGGTCGCGGAGGCCGGCCTGGTCGACCAGGTGCACGAAGATGCCTTCGGCCAGAGGGGACCGGCAGATGTTGCCGAGGCAGACGAAGAGGACCGACGTGTGACGGGATTCGGAATGTGTGGAGCCCATGGGCGGGCTGAGGCCGTGGTGTGAGGTTCGGGGGCCCGGTCGGGGAAGATCCGCGCTCATCACGGCCGGCAAGTTGTCGGCGACCTACACCCTATGCAAGGAAGCCGGTTACTTTTCGCCGGCGCGCTTGTTGATCCGTTTACCCGGCCGGGCGCTTCCTCTTTCCACCCGGCCCTTCGAGGGACGAACGCCGTGGAACCCACGGGCTTCCAGGAGCTGAGCATCTCACCCGAGCGCCTCGCGGCGGTCGAGGCTCTCGGGTGGACGACGCCCACACCGATCCAGAGGCAGGCGATCCCGGCGGGCCTGCGCGGGGAGGACGTCGTCGGCATCGCCCAGACCGGGACCGGCAAGACGGCGGCCTTCATGATCCCGGCGCTCGAGCGGATCACCGTGGGCGGTGGCCTCCAGGTGTTGGTCCTCTGCCCGACACGCGAGCTCGCGCAGCAGGTCTCCGACGATACGGAGGCGCTGTCGAAGGGCACGAGCATCCGCTCCGCCGCGATCTTCGGCGGCGTCAGCTACGGTCCTCAGATCAAGGCGCTCGAGCAGGGCTTCGAGGTGATCGTCGCGACGCCCGGGCGCTTCATCGACCACATGCAGTCGAAGCGGGTCGACCTGTCCGAGGTCACCTACCTCGTGCTCGACGAGGCGGACCGCATGCTCGACATGGGCTTTCGGCCGCAGATCGAGCAGGTGTTCCGGTCGATGCCGAAGGATCGGCAGACGATGCTCTTCAGCGCCACGATGCCGCACGGCGTGCACGACCTCGCCCTGCGCATGACGCGCGACGCCCTCTGGATCGAGGCCACGCCCTCGGGCACCACCGCCGAAGGCATCGAGGAGCTCTTCTACTCGGTCAAGCCCGAGAAGAAGCCGGAGCTCCTCCTGGAGCTCGTCAGCGGGCCGGGGTGGGATCAGGTGCTGGTCTTCACGCGCACGAAGGCCGGCGCGGACGTGCTGGAGGCTCGTCTGCAGCGGGAGGGGATCCTGACCGACGTCATGCACTCCAACCGCCAGATGAAGTATCGACAGCGCGCCCTCGACCGCTTCGCGACCGGCAAGGTGCGCGTGCTCGTCGCGACCGACGTGGCGCAGCGCGGGCTCGACGTCGAGGGCATAAGCCACGTCGTCAACTACGACGTTCCCTTGGACCCGGAGGACTACGTGCATCGGATCGGGCGCACGGGCCGCGCCGGTGCCACGGGCACCGCCGTCACCTTCGTGACCGCGGCCGACCTGGGCGCGCTCAAGAGCCTGGAGCATCGGCTCGGCCGCACCGTCGAGCGGATCCACCTGCCCGAGTACGACTACGCGGGGACGCCACGCACCGAGAGCCGGTCGGCCGCGATCCGTGGCCGCAAGTCGCGATCGCCGCACGGCCTGGGATCCCGATCCGCAGAAGATCTCACGCCGGAAGAGCTCGACGCCCTGCTCAACCCCGGTTCCTGACACCGGGTCCGACCGACCGACCCTCACACCGCTCGCGACCACGCCCATGATCTTCCGTCGCTACGGCACCACCTACCAGAGCGTCGATATGGACTTCGACGCCAGAGCTCTCAACGAGATCGCCTTCCGGAGGAACCGCGAGCAGTCGATTCCGGCCGAGGAGTTCGAGGCCTCCTACGAGGTCGTGAGCACGGTCGAGCTCTCGGAGACGGCGGAGGGGTCCGTCCAGTCCGAGACCGAGCAGGCCATGCTCGACCGCCTCGGCGCGCGCGTCCGCGAGCTCCTCGACGCCTTGGCCGACCGCGAGGTCCTCGTCGTGGAGAACGAGCAGGGCCACGACTACCCGAAGCCGCGCCAGCTCACCAAGAACGTCGTCGTGGAGGGGGAGAACCGGCTCCACTTCGCCTACTCGATGCACCCGCCGCTGCGCGTGAGCGTGAGGCGGGGCCAGGGCTGACCCGGCGGCGCGGCCCAGGCCGAGGCGGCGGCCCGATCGGGCGCCCCACGTCCGTTCGCCCGCGGCCGCCGCACCCCCGATCCGCGAGGGGGATCTCCCCACACGTAGGAAGGCGAATCTCCCGACTGATGCCCCTGTCGCCGACTCGGTATCGTTGGAACAAGATTTCAGAGGCTGACAGGCGGATGGGGCTAGCACTCCACCCAGATTGCCAAGGTCGGCCTCGGGGCCCGTCGGGGGTTCAGGGCAGGGGCTTCCGGCGGGTCCACTGGGGTGCGAGGCGTCTGTTGGCGGGAGGGTCACAGGCGCCCACACGAGCCCGGTGAGGCCCAAGCCTCACCGGGTCTTTTTCGTGACGAGCCACGACGGCCTCGGCGGTGGCGTGCGGCCGGGCGAGAGCGCTCAGAGCACGATCTCGATCAGGCGCCCGACCGGACTTCCCGACATGGGATCCCAGAGCCGGAGGATCACGGTCGGTCGCTGCGTTCCGATCGGGCCGTACGCGTCCTCGTAGGCTCGCGCGAGCGGGGACAGCTCGAAGCGGCGTGCGTCCGTCACCACGGCGTCGCAAGGGTCGTCCTCGTCGTCGTGGGTGATCAGCGCGTGGATCTGGACGGGGAAGGACTCGAGCCATCCGCCCCACGCGACGAGGTCCATGCGGTGCGCGGCGCAGCCGCCGCCGTACGTGACCTGGGCGGTGAGCGTGCGACCCTCCACGGTCACGGAGCCGAGCGTGTAGGGGTCGCGCGGCCAGTCGGTGTCGCGGCTGTCCGGTGCGACGAGCGTCGGCACGTTCCGGGACGCCAGCGCCATGACGTAGGCCATGGCCGCGCGCAGCCCCTCGGGCAGCAGCGCGTCGGTGCCCTGCACGGTGGCCGATCGGCTACCCCGCTCGTAGGTGAGGTCGATGTGGAACTGGTCGCAGCACTGCGTTCCGAAGTCCGTCCCGTCGAGCGCCAGGATGCCCGATTCGTCCAGCAGCTCGGCGAGCGCGGAGACCTGGGCGACGGAGATCGGGAAGAGGTCGTCGGCGGGGGCCGGCTGGACCCCGCAGTCCGGGAAGCAGGGCCTCCCACGGACTTCGCGACCCGAGCCGTCGACGACGATCGCGTAGCTGACGCCGGCGATTCCGCCGGACACGCGCATCGTGACGAGGACCTCGTCCGGATCCAACGGAGACAGGATGGAGCTGCCGCCACAGCTCACCGAGGCGAGACCCGCGATCAGCGCCAGCTTCCTCAGAGCTCCTCCGGTCATCATCGCACACCCCCTCTGCCGCCGTCCGGTCCTTCGGGTCGTCCGCGTCGCCCGCGACGCTTCGACCGCTCCTTCGAGGAAACGAGCGGTCGGGCGGATTCGTGACGGCTCGTCGGCGGCCCGGGTCAGCGCGAGGCGCCGACGAGCGTGCGACCGTCCAGCTCCCATTCGGGAGGGATCGCGATCCCCAGGTGGTCGAGCGCCGTGGCGGCGACGTCCACGATGAACGCCGAGGCGGGAGCGAGGGCG
>JBFFWJ010000403.1:0-3972 GCA_041570315.1 Longimicrobiales bacterium
CCGGGCGGCTCGCCGGACGCGTCCAGCAGCAGCCGCCATTCGGCCAGCTCCCGGGGCGCGAGGATTCCGTGCTCGGTGACGACACCGGCGAGCAGCTCCGGCGGCACGGCCTCGAAGTACTGGTTCCATACCACGACGGACCCGGCGTCCGGCCAGACCTCGTCGCCCGGGCGGTCGTCCTCGAGCGGCTGGGGGACGCCGGCCGGCAGCACCTTCGTGCTGTCGGCGACCGCGTAGACGGGAACGCCCCCGGTGCGGGCCGCTTGGGCGAGGGCGAGCGAGCCGACCTTGTTGACGAGGCCCGCGTCCCCGATCGAGTCGGCGCCGAGCACGGCGGCGGCGCACGTCGGGAGCAAGCGGAAGGCGGCGGCATCGACGGCGAGCGACACCGCGCCTCCCTCCCGGGCCAGCCTCCGCGCCAGCTCCCGCCCCTCCCAGCCGGGACGGGACTCGAAGCACAGGACGCGCCTGGTGGACGCATCCGGGGAGCCCTCGGCCAGCCAGCGTGACAGGGCCGATGCCACGGTGGCCGAAAAGGAGAGCGTCGCGACCGTCCCGGTACTCGGCAGGAGGGTCCGGAGGTGGCGCGCGGCTTCGGCCGCTCGTGCGCTTGCCCTGGAGCCGAAGCCGTGGGCGGCGTGCCCCGCTGCCTGGCGCGCCGCATCGAGCGAGGCGGCCTGCCGGGCGGCCCCGACGACCTCACGGGCCAGGGCGACGAGCGGCGCCATGGCCGGCTGGGCCTCGAGCAGGCTCCGTCCCGCCTCGGCCAGCGTCAGAGCGAGCTCTTCGCGGGAGGAGGCGGGGGCGTCGGTCGCAACGGACCGCAGGATCTCCGCGGCCTTCAGCGTCAGCTCGGAGGCACCGGATCGGGTGTCGCTTCGGAGGGGCTCGACGAGTCGGGCGAGGCGCTGGTCGCGGTCCATGCGCGGCGCGGAATGAGAAGCTCGAAGGGCTCTTGCAGCGGCCAAACTAGGAGGGTTGACCTTGGCCCAAAACCCCGTCATCGTCAGGGCGCTCCGCTCGCCGCGGAATCCGTCCGAGCGTCCCGCTGGAGAAGCCCGAATGCCCGAGATCCCGAGCGACCTTCACTACACGGAAGAGCACGAGTACCTGAAGGCCACGGAGGAGGACGGGGTGTACGCGGTCGGCGTCACGGACTACGCGCAGGGCGAGCTCGGCGACGTCGTGTTCGTCGAGCTTCCGGACGTCGGGGCCGCGTTCGACCGCATGGACGTCTTCGGCACGATCGAGGCGGTCAAGGCCGTCAGCGACCTCTACTGCCCGCTCAAGGGTGAGGTGGTGGCGGTCAACGACGGGCTGGACGACGATCCTTCGCTCGTGAACTCGGACCCTTATGGAGCTGGGTGGATGATCAAGCTCCGGGTGGCGAACCCGGACGACGTGTCTTCACTGCTGAGCTCGGACAGCTACGCGGAGCACGTCGGCTGAGGCCAGCCGGAGGCACGCTTTCGCTTCGGGCCGCGACCGCCTCCGGCGGACGCGGCCCTCACAGGTCAGGGGGCGTCGGCGTTCGCCGGCGGGCCGCGGCCTGCAGGACTCGACCGACATGACCCGGATAGATTCTCCGCCCGACTTCGAGGCGCGGCACGTGGGGCCCGACGAGGCCGAAGTCACCGCGATGCTCGAAGCCGTCGGCTACGACTCCGTGGACGCGCTGATCGACGACGTGGTGCCGGCGTCGATCCGCTTCCACGGGGAGCTGGACCTGCCGGAGCCTCTCACGGAGGCCGAGCTTCTCGCCCGCCTGCGCGCCGTCGCGTCCAAGAACCGGGTGATGCGCTCCCTCCTCGGGATGGGCTACAGCGCCACGCACGTGCCCGGGGTGATCCTTCGCAACGTCATGGAGAATCCGGGCTGGTATACGCAGTACACCCCCTATCAGGCGGAGATCGCCCAGGGCCGGCTCGAGGCTCTTCTGAACTTCCAGACGATGGTGATCGACCTCACCGGGCTGCAGATCGCCAACGCGTCGCTCCTGGACGAGGCGACCGCCGCGGCGGAGGCCATGCACCTCGCCCACGGAGAGGCGCGGGGAGACGCCAACGTCTTCTTCGTGTCCGAGCTCTGCCACCCGCAGACGATCGACGTCGTGAAGACCAGGGCCTGGCCGCTCGGTATCGAGGTGGCGGTCGCCGATCACGAGCGGTTCGAGCTCACCGACCGGGTCTTCGGCGTCCTCCTCCAGTATCCGGCGACGGATGGCCGCGTGCTCGACTACGCCGCCTTCGCCGCCCGAGCGAGGGCGCTCGGCGCCACCGTCGTCGCCGCGTGCGACCTCCTCTCGCTCGCGCTCCTCACACCGCCCGGGGAGTGGGGCGCCGACGTGGCCGTCGGCAACTCCCAGCGCTTCGGCGTGCCGATGGGCTTCGGTGGGCCCCACGCGGCGTTCATGGCTTCCCGGGACGCGTTCAAGCGCAAGCTCCCGGGCCGGATCATCGGGGTGTCGGTCGATGCCGACGGAAGTCCGGCGCTGCGCATGGCCCTGCAGACGCGCGAGCAGCACATCCGGCGGGAGAAGGCCACGTCGAACATCTGCACCGCGCAGGTGCTTCTCGCGATCATGGCGGGCGCCTATGCGGTCTACCACGGCCCGGGCGGCATCCGGAGGATCGCCGAGCGTGTCCGCGACCTGACCGGCGTGCTGGCCGGCGGGCTGGGGCTGCTGGGGCACGAGCTGCTGACCGACCTCTTCTTCGACACGATCCGCGTGCGCCCCGGCGAGGACGCCGGCGCGGTCCTGTCCCGGGCCGTGGAGGAGGGCATCAACCTCCGGGACTTCGAGGACGGGACGATCGGGATCGCGCTGGACGAGGTGACCCGGCCGGAGGACGTCGACGACCTGTTCGCGATCTTCAACGGCGGTGCCGCGCCGGAGTTCGACGCCCGCTCCCTCGCCGCCGAAGGCGGGGCGCCGCGCCTTCCGGCCTGGGCGGAGCGCACGAGCCCGTACCTCGAGCACCAGGTGTTCAACCGGTACCACTCCGAGACGGAGATGCTCCGGTATCTGCACAAGCTCGAGTCCAGGGACCTCTCCCTGAACACGAGCATGATCCCGCTCGGCTCCTGCACGATGAAGTTGAACGCGTCGAGCGAGATGGCGGGCGTGACCTGGCCGGAGATCGGTGGGCTGCACCCGTACGCTCCGCTCGATCAGGTGGTCGGGTACAAGACCATGTTCGAGGAGCTCGAGCGCTGGCTCGCCAGCATCACCGGGTTCGCCGCGACGTCGCTCCAGCCCAACTCGGGCGCCCAGGGCGAGTACGCCGGGCTGCTCGTGATCCGCGCGTACCACGAGGACCGCGGGGAGCACCACCGCGACGTCTGTCTGATTCCGTCCTCGGCGCACGGCACCAACCCCGCCAGCGCGGTCATGGCGGGCATGCGGGTGGTCGTGGTGAAGAGCCGCGACGACGGGACCATCGATCTGGGCGACCTGCGTGAGAAGGCCGAGCGGCACGCGGATTCGCTGGCTGCCTTCATGGTCACCTATCCGTCGACGCACGGCGTGTTCGAGGAGGGCATCGGCGACGCGTGCCGCATCGTCCATGACAGCGGAGGGCTCGTCTACCTGGACGGGGCCAACCTCAACGCCCAGGTCGGCCTCGCGCGCCCGGGGGACTACGGCGCCGACGTGTGCCACATCAACCTCCACAAGACCTTCGCGATCCCGCACGGCGGCGGGGGTCCCGGGATGGGTCCGATCTGCGTCAACGAGAAGCTGGCGCCGTTCCTTCCGGGCCACGTCGCTCACCGCGTCGGGGGCCACAAGGCGATCGGTGCGGTGTCCGCGGCTCCGTGGGGGAGCGCCAGCATCCTCGTCATCTCCTGGGCGTACATCGCCATGCTGGGCCGGCGCGGGGTCCGCCGCGCGTCGGAGGTCGCGATCCTCAGCGCCAACTACATGGCCAAGCGGTTGGAGAGCCACTTCCAGGTCCTGTACCGGGGCGAGAA
>JBFFWJ010000404.1:0-3970 GCA_041570315.1 Longimicrobiales bacterium
CAGCGAGACCTCATAGTTGCCGCGCTGGGTCCGGTCGGTGTCGACTATGCCGTGTTCCGTGGCCTGCGACAGGAACTTGCTGAACTTGGCGAAGCCGAGCTCCGTCTCGTCGAACCCGGGCGATAGCGCGAGCATCTTGCGCTTGACGTCGGAGTCCCGCACGGGCTCGCGGCCCGAGGCGCGCAACGACTCGAGCGCGTCGGTCAGGAGGTCGTATGCCTCGCGGAGGGGATCCGAGCCCGACTCGTCCCCGCCGGAGGCCGGCTCCTCGTCCCCGCCCGAGGCCGGCTCCTCGTCCGGCGGACCCCCCTGGGCGGGTTGCTCCCGGACGCCCGACCGCTCACGCCGCTCCCGGCGCCCGCCCCGGGCCCGGTCCCGGTCCCGGCGGCCTCGGCCTTCATCCGATCCTCTGCGGGCACCGGCTCGCGCGGGCCCGACCTCGTACTGGCCGTTGTCGAGCTTGCGAAGCTGCACGAGACCGCGTGACGAAGCCTCCGCCAGAAACTTGCTGAACTTGCTGAAGCCCAGCGAGCCCTCGTCGAAGGTGGCGTCGAGCTCCTGCATGACCTGCTTGAGCCGATCCGAGCGCATGACGTCCTCACGCGACACCATCTTCGCCACCGCGTCCCTGACGAGGACCCACGGATCGCGCGCGTTGGCCGAGAGCTCGGTGGTCTTGGTCAGGCCGGTCAGGCTCGTGTACGAGTAGTACTCGTCACAGTTCTGGACGAGGATGTCGGAGCTGGACTCCTGGATTCCGACCCCGATCACGTACTTCCCGTACTCCTTGAGCTTGAGCACCAGGCTCGAGAAGTCCGAATCGCCCGTCAGCAGGATGTAGGTGCCGATCTCCGGCCGGATGAAGACCAGCTCCAGGGCGTCGATCGCCATGCGGATGTCCGTCGCGTTCTTCTTGTTGCTCCCGTACGCGGGGGCGAAGATGAGGTCGACGGACGCCTCGGAGAGCGGCACGATGTACTGTGGATAGCGACGCCAGTCGGCATAGGCGCGCTGCACGCTCACCTTGCCCTTGATGACGTCGGAGTCGAGGAGCGTCTTCAGCTCCTTCGACAGGTCGCTGCGCATCCCCATCGTGACGTTGTCGAAGTCGATGAGGAGCGCTGCGTGAAGTGAGTCGGGCCCAGCCTTGACGAACCCCCCCTGGTGGGGGGCCCTCGTGTACGGAACGCTCATCGCGTCGTGTCTCGCAGTTTCAATCGTGATGTTCCGCGAGACCTCCCCACCCCATCCGCGTCGCTAGATCGCGAACCGGGTCGGGGAAGCCTTGGGGACGCTCACCGTGAGCGCCGCGGCCCCTCAGGCCGACTGTCCCTGCGCGGCAGCGCGCCGGGAGAGCTCGGCCCTCCGTACCTGGCCGGTGTCCGTTCGGGGCAGCTCGTCGAGAAAGTGGACGAGATCGGGGACCTTGTCGTCCGCGAGGGTCTCGCGGCACCAGTCCACGATCTCGAGCCCGGTGACGATCGCACCCTCCACGGGAACGACGCAGGCACAGACGGCTTCACCGAGGAGCGAGTCGGCAACGCCGACGACCGCCACCTCCTGTACCGCCGGATGCGACTCGATGCGAGCCTCGACTTCCCGGGGATACACGTTGAAGCCAGAGCGAATGATAACGTCCTTCGTTCGCCCCACCAAATGGAGAAAGCCCTCTTCGTCGAGCAGCCCGAGGTCGCCCGTGAGGAAGAAGCCGTCTTCGTCGAACGCCTCGGCCGTTTGCTTCGGCTGCCGATAGTAGCCCAGCATGACGCCAGGCCCCCGAACGCCGATCTGCCCGACGCTCTCCACCGGGAGCTCTCCCCCCGCCTCGTCCCTGATGCGCACCTGCGTGCCCGGGATGGGGCGCCCCACGGTGAACCTCCGTACGTCCGCAGGATCGCCCGGCCGAGCCGAGCTCACGGTGGAGGCGGTCTCCGTGAGGGAATAGCTCGCGACGACGGGCGTGCCGAACCCCTGCTCGAGGCTGGCCACGAGCTCGTCGTTCACGGGCGCCCCGGCGACGACGGCCAGGCGCAGGCTCGAGAGGTCGCGCGGCTTCACGGCCAGCCCCGCCAGCTCCGTGACGAAGAGCGTCGGAATCCCGTAGTGGACGGTCGCGCGGTGCCGCTCGACCGCATCCAGCGTGGCCTCGGGGTCGAACCCGTCGAGCAGGATCAAGCCGGCGCCCGCCAGGAGGCTGGAGAGCAGGCCCGGGCCCAGACCGAACACGTGAAAGAGCGCCGACACGCCCACGATGCGGTCGTCGGGCGCAAGCCCGAGCAGGTCCGCGGTACCGGCGGCCGCCCACACGAGGTTCGCGTGGCTGAGCTCCACGCCCTTCGGCTTGCCGCTCGTGCCGGAGGTGTAGACGAGCGCGAACGGATCCGCGGCCTCGCCCGGGCTCGCCTCGAAGTCCCGCCCGGCGCCCGCGGAGATCAGGTCCTCGAACTGGAAGATCCGGTCATCGTACCACAGATCCTCCTTACCCACCGTCACCAGGTACCGGAGGTCGGGCAGCTGGGGCATCAGGTGCTCGAAGAGCTGGAGGTAGTCGGTGTCGTCGCTCTGCTCGACCGTCACCGCGCACACGGCCTCGGAATGGCGCAGCATGTACTGGAGCTCCGGCGTCGACAGGCGCGGGTTCAGCGGCACGACGACGGCCCCGACCTTCGCCGCGGCGAAGAGCGACACCGCGAACTCGGAGCAAGCCGGGAGAAGCAGGACGATCCGCTCTCCCGCCTCGACTCCGAGGTTGGCGAGAGAGGCGGCGAGGGCCTCGGCCTTCTGGTCGAGCTCTCCGAAGGTGAGGGCCTCGTCCCCGTGCCGGAGGAAGACGGCGCCGGGATCGCTGGTGGCGCGGGTGGCGAGCGCGGAAGCGACGGTGAAGCCTGCGAAGCGCTCCGTAAGCGCCATGACACCTCCAGACGGGGCGGGAGTGAGCCGTATTATAGGTCCCTCAGCAACTCGGTCACTAGCTCCGGGGCGGCCGCGTGGGTCCATCCCTCTCCGGGATCCACCTCCCCGATCCGCCGCAGGAGAACGAAGCGCGACCGTCCCCCCCTGGCCTTCTTGTCGGAGCCGAGGAAGCCCGCGACCCGATCGGGGTCCGGGACGCTCGGGAGGTCGCCCAGAAGGCCCGCCATGGCCTCCTCGAGCCGCTCGGCCGTGCCGGGCTCCGTCACACCCAGTCGCTCGCCGACGCGGGCCTCGACGATCATCCCGATCGCCACTGCGGTCCCGTGTCCCACGTCGAACCGCGAGGCCGCCTCGATCGCGTGCCCGACGGTATGCCCGAAGTTCAGAATCTGGCGATAGCCCTCCTCGAGCTCGTCCTCGGTGACCACGGCGGCCTTGAGCTCGACCGACCGGCGCACCGCGGAGCTCGCGGCCGCGGCGTCCGCCGCCAGGAGCTCCCCGAGCGTGCGCGAGAGATCGTCGAAGTAGGCGCGGTCCAGGATGGCCCCGTGCTTGAAGGCCTCGACCAGCCCCTGGGTTCGCTCCTCGAAGGGCAGCGTGCCGAGCACCAGGGGGTCGACGACGACCATCTCGGGCGGATGGAAGGCGCCGACAAGGTTCTTCCCGTGCCTCACGTCCACCCCCGTCTTGCCTCCGACGGAGGCGTCGATCATCGCGAGGTAGCTCGTCGGCACCTGCACGACCGGAACGCCGCGCATGAAGGTCGCCGCGACGAAGCCGCCGAGGTCCGTGGTGACGCCCCCCCCGACGGCGACGACGCAGGCATCCCTCCCGAACCCCGCCTCCAGCATCTCGTCGGTGAGGATCGCCCAGCTCTTGCGCGTCTTGGACGCCTCTCCGGCCGGGAAGGTCAGGAGGGTCGCGTCCAGACCCGCCTCGAGGAAGCGCCGCTCGAGGTCCTCGGTGTGCAGCGGCGCGACCACGTCGTCGGTGATGAGCGCGAAACGATGGGCGTCGACGTGCACGTCGAGAAGCGAAGGGAGCTCTGCCAACAGGC
>JBFFWJ010000405.1:0-3970 GCA_041570315.1 Longimicrobiales bacterium
GCCGCCGCCGGCCCCGACACCGTCTTCTTCCGCGTCTCCCCCCCGGCGTGGCGGACGGCCCGCGCCCTCAGGGGAGAGGGGTCCGGGGGATAACCCGGGCGAGGCCGGACCTACTTTCCCCCGTCTACGGGCAGCACGACCCCGCTGATCCAGCCCGCCCGGTCGGACGCCAGGAAGAGCACGGCGTGGGCGATGTCCTCGGCGGTGCCCAGGCGCCGCAGCGCGATGCTCTCGAGGAGCGCCCTCTGCCCGTCGGGACCGTACGCCTCCCATTGGCGGCGTGTGGTCTCGTTCGTGAGCGCGAAGCCCGGCGCGATCCCGTTGACGGTGATGCCGTACGGTCCGAGCTCGTGCGCGAGCTGGCGCGTCAGCCCGATCTGACCCGCCTTCGCCGCCGCATAGGCCTGGATCCCGGTTCGGCTGACCCCGAGGCCGGCGCCGCTCGACACGTTCACGATGCGACCCGCGCCGGCCGCCTTCATGTAGGGGGCGACCGCCTGGGCGGTCCAGAACGCCGCGCTCTGGTTCACCGCGACGATGCCCTCCCAGTCCTCGGCGCTGACCTCCTCGAGCGGCCTTCCGACCTGCCCGAGCACGCCGCCCGCGTTGTTGACGAGGACGTCGACGCGCCCGGTCGTCGCATGAGCCTCGCCTACCCAGGCCCCGACCGCGGCACGATCGGTCACGTCGACCGCCCGGCCCCGTCCGCGCGGACCCAGCAGGTCCACCGTCTCCACGAGCTCGTCCTCGATCACGTCGCACACGAAGACGTCCGCGCCCTGCTCGCCGAAGGCTCTGGCGATCGCACGGCCGAAGCCGTGGGCCGCGCCCGTCACCAGGGCCGTCCGGCCCGAGAGCCCGTCGCTCAAGTCACCAGCCCTCCGTGAGGAGCGCCCTCGTCTCCCGCACCGCGACCCGCCAGACCTGCATGGTGTCCTCCTCCGACATTCGGTACGCGCCTCCGAACGATCCGTCACCGGCCCGCGCGCGGAGCTCCGCCGGCGACATTCCCTCCCGCCCCGCCAGATCCAGCGGCGCCTTGGCCGCCGCGGGGGGCTCCACCCCGGCCACGCGGGTCCAGGGGAAGGTCTCCATCCACGACGCGTGCGAGGCGTCCGGATCGAGAGCATCGACGGCCGCGCGCGTCCGAGGCGCCTTCCACCAGTCGTGCCAGCGCAGCTGCGTGCCCTCGAGCTCGGCGGCCCGGGACTCGGCCGCCCGCCGCGCCGGGCTGTTCCCTCCGTGGCCGTTGACCACGAGGATCCGCCGGAACCCGTGTCGGTGGAGGCTCGTCAGCATGTCGCCGAGCACGCTCTCGTACGTGGGCAGCGAGAGCGTGACGGTTCCCGGATAGCCCATGAAGTACGGGGTGATCCCATAGGCGAGCGGTGGAAAGACCGGCACCCCCACCGGCCCGGCGGCGTCGAGCGCCACGCGCTCGGCGAGGATCGAGTCCGTCGCGAGGCTGATGAAGGCATGCTGCTCCGTGCTCCCGAGGGGCAGGACGCAGCGGTCGTCCTCCCCGAGATAGGCTTCCACCTGCATCCACGTCATGTCGGCGATCCTCATGAGGCATCCTCCCCGCTCGAAGGTGTCCGCGACGCGTCCCTCCCCGAGCTCCAGGCCTCGAGCACGCGGCGCTGAGCGACCGGCAGGGCGAACGCGCTCGTGTCACCCGGGTCGACCCAGGCGCGACCGGGAGCGGCCGGAGCCTCGCGCGCCTCCAACGACCGGGGAAGGTACACGGCCTCCAGATGCGTGAACCGGTGCACGAGGGGCTCCAGCGCGACCGCGCGACCCGTGGTCGACAGGCCCAGCCCGGCGGTGAGGGAGCGAAGCGCCTGCGCTTCGTCCCCGTCCGCGGCGGTCTCGGGAAAGGCCCACATGCCGGCCAGCAGCCCCGCGCGCGGCCTCCTGACGAGGAGGAGCCGGCCCGCGTGGTGGTACACGCCGAGCAGGAGCCGAGCCCGGCGCAGCTCCCGCCTCGCAGGGCTGGCGGGGCGATCGGAGACCGTGCCGGCTCGAAGGGCCGCGCACCAGCGAGCGACGGGACACGCATCGCAGCGGGGCCCTCGGGGCGCACACACGGTGGCGCCGAGCTCCATGACGGCCTGGTTCCAATCCCCCGGCCGGTCCGGGTCGACCAGCGCGGACGCGGTCTCGCGCAGCCAGGCGCCCTTCGGATCGGGCTCGTCGAAGAGACGCGAGAGGACGCGCCTGACGTTTCCGTCCACCGCGGGTACGACCTCTCCGAACGCGATGCTCGCCACGGCCCCGGCCGTGTACTCGCCGATCCCGGGCAGCGCTCTCAGGTGACGATGCTCCACGGGGAGGGCCCCTCCCTCCCGGTCCCGCACGACCCGCGCGGCGCGATGCAGGTTGCGCGCCCTGCGGTAGTAGCCGAGCCCCTCCCAGGCCTTCAGCACCTCGTCCTCCCCGGCGGCGGCCAGCGCCTCGACGTCCGGGAACCGCTTCAGCCACCGCCCGTAGTACCTCTTGACGGTCTCGACCCGCGTCTGTTGCAGCATGACCTCGGCGACCAGGACGCGGTACGGATCGGTCTCGCCGCGCCATGGCAGGCGGCGGGCCGAGCGGTCGTAATGGTCGAGCAGGGCCCGGCGCAGCGCCGCCGGTGGACCGCCCTTCTCGGGCCGCGCCCGCGAGCGGCCGTCCGCCGCGTCCAACGGATCCGGATTCATGGCGGGAACCTACCGCCCCCGATAGCATGGTGTCATGCGCTTCACGACCTACTCCAAGTACAAGGGCCGCTGGCTCGACGCCCTGAACCTCGAGGCCCTGCTCGAGCACCTGTCCGACTTCCTGATGGACGGCGGCTTCGCGGGAGGGCCGCACTACCATCCCTACTGGGGGTGGAGCGGGGACGAGGACGTCAACTCCACCGACGCTCTGAAGAACGCGCTCCTGCGCGCCCTTCTCGAGAGCGGCCAGCTCACGCCGGAGATGATCGAGGAGCTCCGGGGGGAGGGGGCGGGCGACGAGGCGGTCCGGGCGCAGATCGCCGAGCTTCTCGACGACCTCATAGAGCGCATGGTCGAGGAGGGCTACATCAACCTCGAGACCGGGAACCCCCAGATGCCGGGCGCGACCTACGACGTCACCGGGCAGGGCAAGGTCGACGAGGCGAAGCAGGCTGCCCAGCAGGTGCAGTTCAACCTCACGCAGAAGGGGATGGACTTCCTCGGGTACCGGGCGCTGAAGGGCTTGCTCTCGGCGCTTGGCAAGGCCGCGGCGGGATCGCACGACACGCCGCACCTCGCCACCGGCGTCGAGGCCGAGGCGGCCTCCAAGCCGTACGAGTTCGGCGACACCATGAACCTCGACATCCCCGCGACGCTCAAGAACGCCATCGAGCGTGAGGGGCTGCGCATGCCCCTGGAGCTGGACTACGGGGACCTGATGGTGCACCAGGCCGAGTACCGGTCTTCGTGCGCGACGGTGCTCATGCTCGACGTGAGCCACTCGATGGTGCTCTACGGCGAGGACCGCTTCGCCCCCGCCAAGCGCGTGGCGCTGGCCCTGTCCCACCTGATCCGGACGCAGTTCCCGGGCGACTCGCTCCGCGTCGTCACCTTCGGAGACCGTGCGCAGGAGATCCCCCTCTCGCAGCTCGCGAAGGCTCAGGTCGGACCCTTCCACACGAACACCGCGGAGGGGATCGAGATCTCGCGCCGGATCCTGGCGGCGCAGAAGAAGGACATGCGCCAGATCATCATGATCACGGACGGAAAGCCGAGCGCGGTGACGCTGCCCGACGGACGCGTCTACACGAACTCCGGCGGCCTCGACCCGATGATCCTGAAGCGGACCTTCCAGGAGGTCGCCGCCTGCCGCAAGAGCGGGATCCTGATCAACACCTTCATGCTCGCGACCGATCCGTACCTGGTGCAGTTCGTCCAGAAGGTGTCCGAGATCGCGCGAGGCAAGGCGTACTTCACGAGCACGATGACGC
>JBFFWJ010000406.1:0-3969 GCA_041570315.1 Longimicrobiales bacterium
CAACGTCCTCCACCAGCCACTGGCGGTGCCTAAGGAGTATCACGTCGCCGATCTCGGGCGCTTCCTCGGGGCGCTCAGCGGCGTGGCCGGCCTCCGCATCCTCTCCGAGGAGAGCCGCCGCGAGATGCTCGCGGTCCAGACGCCCGAGGACCCTCGCGACGGCTATGGGCTCGGCTTCACGGTCCGGATGGACGACCGGGGGCGCCGGATCGCGAGCCACGGCGGCTCCGTGGCGGGCTACAACGCCCACATGGCGGTGGATCCCGACGCGGGGATCGGCGTCGTGCTGCTGCGCAACTACGGCGGCGGGGCCACGAACCTGGGGCGCGCGGCGCAGGGGCTGGTCGCGGAGCTCCGCGAGATCGGGCGCTAGGCCCGCGCGCGAGCGCCGGGCGGACGGCCACGCAGGGGACGCGCTCCGGGCGGCCACCCGCCCAGGCGCTCAGCGGGTTGCGGCCGCCTCCTCCTCTTCGGCCATGGCCGAGAGGAAGGCGATGCCGTGCAACGGGACGGCGATGAGCGCGACCACGATCGGCTGGATGACGGGGTTCACGAAGGCGTAGGGGACGAACGCCAGCGTCCAGAAGACCGTGGCGAGGAGGGCGATCGACCGGATCGTGCGAGCGGCCGCCCGGGTCCAGGCGAGGGCGACGTCCACGGCGCCCGCGAAGAGCAGGAGGAGGCCGAACGAGGCGCTGAAGCTCCGAAACACCTGCCACATGCTCGGTTGGAGGGGATCGGTCGAGAACGCCTGCTTCATCGCGTTCATCGCGAACTCCCGCTGCCCCACGACGCCTCGCTCCAGCACGAACGTTCCGACGTGCGCGCCGAGGTGCGCCAGCCCGGCGAGGATCAGCCACCCGCCGGCGGCATACAGCCAGACACGCGGGTTACGAAGCACCGGCCCCCTCGGTTGCCCCCGGCCCGGACCACGTCGCGATCCGCTCCGCAAGGCGGAACACGGAGAGGGGCGCCGAACCCTCCGCCTTGTTGTTGACGACCACGAAGGCCTCGCGCTCTCCGACGATCGCGTCGAGCACCGCCACGGCGATCCGCTCGCGAGAGGGCACGTCCTCGTCGATGATCTCGTCGAAGGGCGCGTAGCGGTCCCGCGCCGCCTCGTAGCGCAGTCCGGCGTGCAGCATCCAGCGCACGACCAGCGCCGGCTGATAGAACGGCTGCAGGAGCTCGAGCTGGCGGTCGAGGGGGGCCATCGAGGGGTGGACGCTGTAGCAGTGGGCGGCCCCGGCCGCGTGGAGCACGTCGGCGTACGCCTCGGTGAGAAAGGCCGGAGTGCGCAGCTCGACCGCGTACAACGGGCCCCGGGGCAGCCCCTCCAGGAAGCGCCGCAGCCGCTCGTGGAAGGCGTCTCGGCCCCCCACCAGGTTCGGCGGGATCGGCGGAAACTGGAAGAGGATCGGTCCGGCCTTGCCGCCGAGCCCCTCCAGCGTGGGGCCCACGACCTGAGCGGCCGCGTATCCGGGATCGAGGAAGAGGGGGTTGGCGCGGCGTACGCCGTAGGCTTCGGGATCGACCACCGAGGTGAGCAGCCGGTCGGCCTTGACCAGAAAGCGGAAGTCCTCGGGCACGGCATCGGCGTAGGCCCGGAACTCCTCGGACGGGATGGGGCGGTAGTAGGTCCGGTCCAGGCCCACCGTCCTCAGCAGCGGATGGCTCGCGTAGGCGGCGAGGCCTTGCTGGGCCAGCGTGCTCTGCGACGCCCGTCGGTCGTAGACGATCCCCTCCCAGCCCGGGAAGCTCCAGGACGAGGTCCCCATCCTGAGCGCGGCCGGCAGATCGGACGCGGTGGCGCGCGCCCGCTCGTCGATCTCGGCCGGCCCGACCGCGGGGGGCAGCGGGGGTGGCGCCTCGTCGGGGAAGAGACCCAGCTGTGCGTCCATCCCCGAATGTCTCGCGAAGGCGGCGGCGAGTCCACTCGCGCACGGTCCGGTGCGCACGGCCGGGCGGAAACGGTCCGGGGGCGCGATCCGGGGGCCACGATCAGGAGGGGACGGTCCCGGGGCGGCGCGGCCCGTGCCGCCGGCCAGCCCTTTCGGGGAGCCGTACGCCCTATCTTTCCCGTCATGGACGTCCAGATCTTCGGCGTGAGGAACAACGCAGACGTGCGCAAGGCGGAGCGCTTCTTCAAGGAGCGCCGGGTCAAGGTGCACTTCGTGGATTTCAAGCAGCGCGGCCCCTCGAAGGGTGAGCTGCGGCGCTTCTTCCAGAAGTTCGGCGAAGAGCGGCTCGTCGACCGAGCCTCCAGGCGCTTCCGGGCGCTCGGCCTTCACACGGCGTACTACGGCGACGACCGGTGGGTGGAGATCGCGTCGGACGAGCCCCTCATTCTGCGCATGCCCCTCGTGCGCTTCGGCAACCGGCTCTCGGTGGGGCTGGACGAGGAGGCCTGGAAGGAGTGGACGTCGGTCTGACCGACGACTCTCTCTCCGCGCCGCCCGGTGTCCGGGCTCGGGCGCGCCCTACGAGATCGGCCTGCCCTGCGGCAGGAGCCGGACCGCCCACAGGCCGGAGTTCGTGTCGCTGAAGAAGACGTGGCCTTTGTGCGGCTGGGCGCCCCACACCATGGTTGCGTTCGGCGTGTAGCCGGCTGGCGACGCGGACTTGAAGACGGCGATCTCCCGACCCTGGGTGTAGAGGTTCCCCATCAGCTCGCCGCTCACGTCGACGACGCGCAGCCCGCCCTCGTAGTACGCCTGGTAGAGCTTGTCGTCCTCGACCCAGAGGTTGTGGGTTCCGAACTCCGGCACCTCGTAGCGGGCGACCATTTCGGCGTTCTCGGGATCGGTGAAGTCGAAGATCTGGATGTAGCCCCGGGTCACCAGCGGAATGCCCCCGGTCGCGGTCTGCGGATCGTACTGGTCGGCGTAGGAGCCCATCGAGCGCGGGTAGCCCGCCCACGCCAGCCCGCGGCGCTGCATGATCTCGTCGCCCAGGAAGAGGTACGTCTTCCCGGTCGATTCCTGGAAGTACGGGAACGCGGCGTGCGTCGAGCCCGTGGGGGTGGGGAACGAGGTCACGAAGACCGGGTTCTCGGGCGATCCCCCCCAGCGGCCGTTGCCCACGTCCACCACGACGACGCCCGTGCCCCACTCCGAGGAGTAGGCGATGCCGTCGTGGACCCACACGTCGTGGGTGCGGGAGTCCGGGTGGTTGTACTCGGACACGTAGCGCGGCGCGTGGATGTCGGTCACGTCGATGATCACGAACTTGTCGCCGTCGGAGAGGGCGTACAGGTAGTCGTCGGTGGCGAACATGTTGTGCACGCCGCCCGTGATCCCCTCCTCGTAGACCGAAGCGACGGTCGGGTTGCGCGGATCCGCCATGTCGAGGATCACGAGGCCGTTGCGCCGGTTGGTCGCGCCCTCGCGCGAGAGCGCCGCGTAGCGGCCGTCGGGAGACGCCTTGACGTCGTTCACGGTGCGCGCGTCGACCTGGATGGAATCGATCTTCGTGATCGCTCCCGGGTCGGTGACGTCGTAGAAGAACGCGAAGCCGCCCGACACCTTCGATCCGGTGATGGCGTAGTCCCGCCCGTCGACGCCCTCGAAGATCCACAGGTCGGTGGTCCGGTACCACGTCTCGAGGTTGTGGCCCACCACCTCGAGCTCCTGCACGACGTCGCGGGCGGTCGCCAGGAAGGAGTGGCGCGCCGTCAGGCCTCCCGCGCTCGCGATCACCGTGTGGACGCCGGGGACGTCGGCGACGTAGGCGCCGTCGCGGAGCTGTCCGGTGGCGGGCACGCCCAGCATGCCCTCGGTGGCCGTGTAGCCGTGTGACCACTGGACGGGCACGTCGTCGAGGGTGCGTCCCGCCTCGTCGCGCAGGACCGCCCGCAGCCGGATCACGTCGCCGGTGCGCGCTTCGCCGGGTCCGCCCTCCAGGTGGAGCGAGGCGGCCGGGAAGGCACGCACGTCGTAGCCGACGCTCGCCGACCGCCCCTCGAACGAC
>JBFFWJ010000407.1:0-3954 GCA_041570315.1 Longimicrobiales bacterium
AATCTCGGCCAGCGCCTCGGCCTCGAGGCGCTGAAGGGCGTCGATGGGATTCGGGTGGGTCATGGAAGGGAGTCGGTGGAAGTGAGGTCTGATCGGGCGCTGCGCCACGCCCGGCTCGGGGACCGCCCCGAGGCACCAACGCAGAAGGGCCCTGAGGCAGAAGCCACAGAGCCCTTCGGACCCGGCACGGAAGGTGCTGCCCCGGAGGGCGAAGCCTCAGCCCGCCTTGGCGGCCAGCCCCTCCTTGGCCCGGTCCACGACGGCGCCAAACGCCTCGGGGTTGCGGACCGCGAGGTCGGCGAGCGCCTTGCGGTCCAGCTCGACCCCGGCCTCCTTGAGCCCGTTGATGAACCGAGAGTAGGACAGGTCGTGCTCGCGCACCGCCGCGTTGATCCGGGCGATCCACAGCCGCCGGAAGTTCCGCTTCTTCTTCTTGCGGTCCCGGTATGCGTGCTCCCAGCCCTTCTCGACCGCGTCCTTCGCGGTGCGGTACAGGTTCTTACGGCCCCCGAAGTAGCCCTTGGCCGCCTTGAAGATCTTCTTCTTGCGCTTGTTTCGCGCGACGGCGGAGGTCGATCGTGGCATCGTTCTTCCTCCTCAGGAGCCGTAGGGCAGAATCGTCTTGATCCGCTTCGCGTCACCCTTCGCGACGAGGTCCGGCTTGCGCAGGCGACGCTTCCGCTTCTGGTCCTTCTTCGTGAGGATGTGGCTCTTGAACGCCCGCATCCGCTTGAACTTGCCCGTGCCGGTCTTCTTCACCCGCTTCGCGGCACCACGGTGCGTCTTCATCTTCGGCATATCTCGATCGATCTCCCTTCGCCCCGCGATGCGGGGCTCGCTCAGGTCACGTCTTCAGGGGGGCGACGACCATCGACATGACCCGCCCTTCCATGTTCGGGTGCGACTCCACCTTGCCCAGGTCCTCGAGGTCCTCGGTGACCCGGGCCAGCACCTCGAGTCCGATCTCCGGGTGCGTCACCTGCCGGCCCCGGAACATCATCGTCAGCTTCACCTTGTTGCCCTCGTCCAGGAACCGGCGAGCGTGCCCCACCTTGAACTGGTAGTCGTGGTCCTCGATTCCGGGGCGGAACTTCACCTCTTTGACCTTGATCGTGTGCTGTTTCTTCCGCGCTTCGCGGGACGCCCGGGCGGCTTCGTACTTGTACTTGCCGTAGTCCATCATCTTGACCACGGGAGGCCGGGCGTCGGCCGCGACCTCGACCAGATCCATTCCTCGCTCGGCGGCCCGCTCGCGGGCCTCGTCGATGGAGACGATGCCGATCTGCTCGCCATCGTCCTGGATCAGCCGCACCGGGCTGATCCGAATCTGTTCGTTGACGCGGGTCCGTTTGTCGTTGATTTCCTCTGTCCTCCTCTGAAGCCTCGCTGCCGGGACCTGCTGGCCCTATAGACACGCAAAAGACCCGAGTCGTCCTCGGGCCGCAACCGAAGCCGGAGCCCGGGCGGCGACCGCCGAGGCCTCGACTCTCGCGACCCTCACGTCGGCCCTTCGGCCCTGAAGGTGGGGCCGCCGGTCCTTGCGGCCCTCTTCCTGGTTTTTCCGCCAAGCCGCGGCGGATGAGGCAAAGATGCGCGAACCGGACGGGGGGGTCAACAGCCCCCGGCTCCCGAGCGACGCCGGATCAGCCGAGCGCGCGGGCCCGGATCTCCTCGACGACCCGGGCCACGAACTCCCCCCTCGACATCACGTCCTGCTTCTTTCCGGCTCCGCGCCGACGCACCGCCACGGTGCCCTCGGCCGCCTCACGCTCCCCCACGACGCCCATGTAGGGGATCTTCAGCGTCTCGGCCTCCCGGATGCGGTGCCCGAGCGTCTCGCGCTCCTCGACCTCCACGCGCACGCCCTCGGCGGCGAGCATCGCCTCGAGCTCGCGGGCGCTCTCCGACCACTGCTCCGACACCGGCAGGACGCGCACCTGCTCGGGTGCGAGCCACGTCGGAAAGGCGCCGCCGTAGTGCTCGATCAGCCCACCGACGAAGCGCTCCATGGAGCCGAGCAGCGTGCGGTGGATGACGACGGCCGGATGCGGCTGATTGTCCGCTCCGACGTACGCGAGCTCGAAGCGCTGGGGCATCTGGAAGTCGAGCTGAAACGTGCCTCCCTGCCATTCGCGGCCGATCGCGTCCACGACGTTGACGTCGATCTTGGGGCCGTAGAAGGCCCCGCCCCCCTCGTCGACCACGTAGTCCATGCCGCGACGCTCCAGGACGCCGCGCAGCGTCTCCGTGGCCTCGTCGTAGACCGCCGGGTCGCCGATCGCCTTGTCCGGTCGCGTCGACAGGGCGACGTGGTACTCGTAGCCGAAGATGCGCAGCAGATAGTCGGCCAGGTCGAGCAGGCGGTCGTACTCGTCCGCGATCTGGTCCGGCCGCACGAAGATGTGGGCGTCGTCCTGCGTGAAGCAGCGGACGCGCAGCATCCCGTGCAGGGCGCCGCTGCGCTCGTACCGGTAGCAGGTCCCAAGCTCCGCGAAGCGCAACGGCAGGTCGCGGTACGACCGCGTGCGCGTCCGATAGATCATGAAGTGGTGGGGGCAGTTCATCGGCTTCATGCGGAAGCGCGTTCCCTCGTCGTCCATCGCCGGGAACATGTTCTCCTCGAAGACCTCCAGGTGCCCGCTCATCTCGTAGAGCTTCTCGCTCGCGATCTGGGGTGAGAACACCAGCTCGTACCCGTGCTCGAGCAGCGTGGACTTGAGGAACTCCTCGATCGTGTGCCGGATGATCCCGCCCCGCGGGTGCCACAGCACGAAGCCCGGCCCGACCTCCTCCTGGATCGAGTACAGGTCGAGCTCCTTGCCCAGGACGCGGTGGTCACGCCGCTTCGCCTCCGCGAGCCTCTCCAGGTGGCCCTCGAGCTCGGACTTCCTTCCGAAGGCCGTCCCGTAGATGCGCTGCAGCATCTGGCGCTTCTCGTCGCCTCGCCAGTACGCGCCCGCCCCGGAGAGCAGCTTGAAGTGCTCGAGGCGCCCCGTGCTCGGCACGTGCGGCCCCTTGCACAGGTCGAGGAACGGGCCGTTGCGGTAGACCGTGATCACCTCGTCGTCGTCGAACTCCTCGAGCCGCTCGAGCTTGAGCGGGTCGTCGCCGAAGAGCTCCCGTGCCTCCTGCTTGTCGACGCGGCGGCGCTCGAAGGGCTGATCGGCGGCCACGACCTCCGCCATCTTGGCCTCGAAGGCCGCGAGGTCCTCGGGCGTGAAGGGCTCGCCGACGTCGAAGTCGTAGTAGAAGCCGTCGGCGATGGACGGCCCGAAGCCGATCCCGGCGCCCGGGCGAAGCTCGCGCACGGCGGTCGCCAGCACGTGCGCGGCCGAGTGCCGGAGCACGGGCAGGGCCTCGGGATCCTTCTGCGTGAGGATGCGCAGCCGCGTGTCGGCGAGGAGCGGCTCCATCAGCCCGACCGTCTCGTCGTCGGCGACGGCCGCGAGCGCGGCCTTGGCGAGGCCCGGCCCGATCGCCGCGGCGACGTCACCCGGCGTGGAGCCGGCCTCCATCTCGAGGACGTCCCCGTTGGGTAGCGTGATGCGGATCTGTTCCGTGGACATGGATCTCGTTCGTTCGAGGTTGGGGGATGCGGGTCTCGCGCGCCGGCCCACCAACGAAGAAGCGCGGCGCCCGTCGCCGGGGGCCGCGCCTGTCGTCCGTCTGCCCGAAGCGGAGCTAACCCACGCGCGAAGCCCCCGGCCCGCTGGTCGGGCCGGTCGTGGTCGACGCCGTGGTGGTCCGCTCGCCGTTCATGGTCGAAGCCTACCAGAGCGCTCCGAGCGGGTCAATGGGCTCAGAGCGACGAGCCGACGCCTACCAGCAACCCGCGCGACTCACCCGCCCCCAGCGGGTGCAGGCGAGCGTCCTGATCCAGCACGTTCGTGAGCCCCACGAGCACGCGCAGGCGTCCCCCGAACACGGCGCCCTCGAGGCGGATGTCTCCCAGCA
>JBFFWJ010000408.1:0-3943 GCA_041570315.1 Longimicrobiales bacterium
CCCCACCTGGTCGTCGTCACCGACGACCTCGGGGAGGAGCGCCTCGCCCGCATCGGTCCGTTCCTGACGGCTCACCCGGGTCTGGCGCACGGCGCGAACGTCCAGCTCGCCGAGGTCACGGGCGAGGATGCCTGTCGCGTCCTCGTCTGGGAGAGGGGAGTGGGGCCCACCGCGGCGTCGGGCACGAGCGCCTGCGCCGTGGCTGCCGCCCTGGTCTCCTCGCGACGCCTGGCTCCGGGCGCGATACGGGTTTCGATGCCCGGCGGCTCGTTGAGCGTGCACGTGGGAGAGGGTCTCGATCTGGTCCTGCGCGGTCCGATCGAAGAGGTGTGTACCGGTCGGCTGGCGGCCGCGCTCGCCGGCGGGCCCTAGTGCCGCGCGAATGGCACCGAAACTTCAGTGACACTCCACTCCGCTAGGTGCGCACGCGGGCGAGCGCCACGACCGCCGCGAGCAGGAAGACGGCGTTCGGCATCCAGGCGGCTGCGAGCGGATCGAGCGCGCCGGCCTCACCGAGGGCGCCGGCGACGCGGAAGAGCATGAGGTATGCGATCACCGTCGCCAGCGAGATCCCGATCCCGAAGGCGGCCCCCCCGCGCTTGCTGCTCGTCGCCAGCGGCGCACCGAACAAGAGGATGACGAGGGTCGCCACCGGGATCGAGATCTTCTGCTCGCGCTTGACCAGGAGCTCCTTCGCGTCGCCACCCGTTCGCTGGATGATCTCGGCGAGATGGTCGATCTCCGCGTAGGTCATCTCCTCGGGCTCCGGGGGCACCTCCAGGAGCTCGTCCGGACGCTCGGTGATCTCGGGCATCCGCATGCGGTCGAACTCGATCGCCCGCTCGGTGCTGTCCGGCAGGAGACGGCGCAGGTACCCTTGGGCGAGCGTCCAGCCCTCGTCGGCTTCCCAGGACGCGGCGCTCGCCAGGACGTGGATTCCGGGGCCGGACGAGCTCGGGGGCCTCTCGAGCACCACGTCGGTCATGCGGCCGTCGGCCGCGGTCAGGCGCTCGACCTGCCACGTGAGGCCGTTCTCCGACCGGTAGACGAAGTCGGAGCGCCACGAGCGCCCGGGTGTGTCCGCGCGGAGGATCTGCGAGGCGATGCGGTTCGTGCGCGGCACCACCTCGGTGAGCCCGAGGGCCGCCACGGTGAGCCCGACTCCCGCCAGGAACAGGGGGGCGACCAGTCGATAGAAGGAAACCCCACCGGCCTTCGCGGCGACGATCTCCCGGTGCAGCGTCATCGAGTGGATCGTGAAGACGGCGGCGATCAGCGCGGCGATCGGGAAGGACCACTGGATGAAGAGCGGGAGCTGATAGAGGTAGGCGGTGGCCACCTCGGTGCCCGTCAGTCCCCGGTCGATGTAGGTGTCGAGGTTCTCGGCGATGTCGCCGATGATGAAGAGCGGCGGCGACGCGACGAACAGGCCGACGGCGAAGAGCTTCAGGAACGTGCCGACCACGAGCCGGTCGAGGATCCGGATCAACCCGTGCTCTCCACCGCTCGCCGGGGGCTGGGCCCGCTCCGAGCTCGGGCCACGAGATTGGAGAGCGACTCGCCCAGGCCGCCACCGCCACGGTTCGTGGCGCCCGCCCGGCCCATGCCCGCCACCAGCACCGCGCCGACCACGGCCATGACCACGTTGCCGAGCCACATCGTCACCGCCGGGTCGGCCAGGCGGCGGTCGGCTGCGGCCTCGCCCATGAGCAGGCCTGCCCAGTAGATGAAGAAGATGATCGCCGACCCGGTCAGCACGAAGCCGACACCCCCGCGCGGAAAGCGGAGCGCGAGGGGCGGGCCGATCAGGGTGAACACGATGCAGGCCAGGGCGATGGCCATCTTCTTGTGAATCTCCACGCGATACCGGTTGACGGACTGCTCGAGCGCGACGACACGGGCGGCGCGGGAGCGCGTTCCCGTGACGATCTGCTGGGTCATGGGATCCTGCGACAGCAGGCTGGCGCTCTGGACGGCCGGAGACCGGCCGGAGCGGCGCTGCAAAGGGGCGACCCACGCCGTGTCGACGTCGTTGGGCTCGTTCAGCGCGTACCGCACCGCCTCGAGGGTCTGCGCGCGATTCTCCGCCACCGCGGAGTCGCGCTGCTGCTCGCGGGTGCGCGCGTTCTCGGCGAGGAGGTCGAAGCCCATCTCGCGATCGGACCGGTCCGTCCCTCCGACCCGGCGCTCGAGCTCGTTGCCGACGCCGCGGAGGGGCACGATCTGTCGCTCGAAGTACACGCGTTGAAAGCCGCCCTCCCGGTCCCGCTGCACCTCGTGGACGAACCCGTCGTGGAGCGTGAGGTAGAGGTCGGTGCGCGCGTCGTTGAAGGCCATCTCGCCGCTGGCGGCGTACGTGGTCCGCTGGCGCATGGGATCGTTGCCGTCGAAGATCGTGACGGTGGCGAGCCGACTGGTCTCGTGGTCGATCCGCTCGGCGGTCAGGAAGTACCGGTCGATCCCGGTTCCGGCGCGCAGCTCGTTGACCACCTGCTCGCGCAGGTCCAGCGTCGGGCTCTTGCGACCGATGTCGAGCAGTAGGTTCTTTAACCGGTGGTTGGACTCCGGCAGCACGGTGTCGTTGAAGTAGAACATGACCCCGGCCGCGATCGCCCCGAGGGCCAGGACCGGGAGCATGATGCGAAGGGGACGGATCCCCCCGGCGGCCATGGCGGTGATCTCGTTCGACGCCGTGAGCTGGCTGAATGCGTACAGCACCGCGACCAGAACGGACATCGGGAGGGACAGCGCGATCGTATGAGGTAGGGAGAGCAGCACGAACTCACCCAGAACGCTCCACGGAAGCCCCTTGCCGACGAGGGCGTCGACTCGCTGGGCCACCGAGTTCACGACGATGAGTCCCGTGATCGCGGACAGCGAGAAGAGGAAGGGGCCGATGTGGACCCTGATGAGGTACCTGGCTAGCACGCCTGTGCGCATCGCTGCGTTACCCGGTCCGTGTCCGATGGGCGACACCCGTCGGTCACTCCCTACACCCGTGCCCGCCGATCGGTTCGACCGCGGAGGCTCGACCCCGTGAGCCGGCGCCGCGCCGTCCTCCTCGTCGCCCTGGCCGGACCCGTGCTCGCGGGCGCGGGCGGGCGAGCCCATGCCGGGCCGCCGGAGCCCGTCGCGGCGTGGGGTGCCGGCGCGGCCCTGTCCGAGAGCGCGGCGGCGAAGGCGGACACGATCCTACGCTTCGATCTGGACCTTCCCGCCCGCGCGGTGCGCGTCGGGTTGGCCGCGGCCCCGGACGAGCCCCACGTCGTTCTCGGGCTTCGGCGCATCCCGGTCGGCGATGCCGGGCCGGGCGGCCGGCGGGGCCGGCCCGCCGGCGGTCGTGGGGCCCTCGGTCCGCCACCCGTGCTCGACGTGGAGCCGATCGCCGATTGGGTCCTGCGCGCCCGCGTGGCCGAGCTGGGCCGCTCCGGGGAGCGCTCGCTCTCTCCCCTGGCGCCGCCGACCCGAGCGGTGACGCCCGGCATCGAGGGCGGGCGGTTCGTCACCGAATACGCCGACCTCGCCCTCAGCGTCCGGAGCCGCATGGAGCTGGGCGGCGACTGGACCCGCTTCGAGCCGTGCGACGAGGTCTTCGGCGTGGGCTGCAACCCGAACGTCATCCCGCAGCTGAGCCCGGACGTCCAGTTCGGGGTGCGGGTGGACGGATCGATCCTCGACCGAATCCGGGTCGACGTCGACTTCGACCAGTCCCGCGAGTTCGACGCGGCCAACAGGATCAACATCTTCTACGAAGGAAGCGAGGACGACGTGCTGCGCCGGCTCGAGGTGGGAGACGTCACCTTCCGGCTCCCGCAGTCCCGCTTCCTGACGGAGGGCATTCCCGCGGGGAACTTCGGCTTCCAGGCCGAGGGTCAGGTCGGTCCTCTCGACTTCCAGACCGTGTGGGCGCAGCAGAGAGGCGACCTGAATTCACGGGTCTTTC
>JBFFWJ010000409.1:0-3939 GCA_041570315.1 Longimicrobiales bacterium
CGTCCGGCCACTCTCCGTACAACGATCACCGCCACGGGTCCGTGACGCACGGAAACGAGACGCGGGGCCCCCGGACGAAGCCGGGGACCCCGCGGACCTCACCGGACCGCGCGGCCCGGCCGGACCGCGCGGATCCGTGCGGGCTCAGTCGGGCAGCGCCATCGCCGTCCTGCGCCCGTTCATCTGGAGCACGATGTACTGCTTGCCCCCATGCATGTAGGTCATGAGACCGTAGCGGTTGTTGTCCGGGATCTCGACCCGCGCGAGCTCCTGACCCGTCGCCTTGTCCACCGCGAAGAGCATCGGCGTGTTGTCGCTGCCGTTGCCGGCGTAGACCAACATGTCGGGCGTGGCGAAGAGAGCAGCCTGGCGGCCGCTCCCCGTCCTCGGGTCCTCCATGCCCTGCAGCGCCGGGTGCTCGAGCACGTACCGCGGCGTGTCGCCGATCGGAATCCACCACAGGTGCTCACCGGTGTTGAGGTCGATCGCCGTGATCTTGCTGTACGGCGCCTTCCAGTACGGCAGCCCGTCGACGCGGCCGGGGCTGACCGTCGGGCCGGGCACCCATTGCGTCACCGTCGTCCCGGTGGGCTGCCCGGGCTCGTTTGCGACGGGGGCGCCCTGGTCCTTCTCGGGGCCGGGAATGAGCACCCGCGATCCGCAGCCCTTCTGCGACGGAACGTAGATGATGCCGCTCTCCGGATCGTAGGCGGGTGTGCCGTCGATGTTCGTGCCGCCCACGTCGGCCGGGCACCAGATCGCCGCCCGCTTGCCGATGTCGTTGTCGCGGTGCAGCGGACCGGTGAAGAGGCCGCCGCGCTCGAAATCGGCGAGTAGCTCGATCGCCTGCTGCCGCAGCTCCGGCGTGAAGTCGATGAGGTCGTCGTCGCTGAGCCCCTGCATGTCGTAGGGGAGCGGCTTCGTCGGGAAGGGCTGCGTCGGCGCGAGCTGCTCGCCGGGAACGTGCGACTGCGGGACGGGCCGGTCCTCGATCGGCCAGATCGGCTCACCCGTCTCCCGGTTGAACACGTACAGGAACGCCTGCTTCGTGGCCTGCGCGATGATCGGCGTCTCCACGCCGTCGATCACGACGTCGGCGAGCACGGGCACCTGCGGCGTGTCGTAGTTCCAGATGTCGTGGTGGACGAGCTGGTAGTGCCACCTCCGCTCGCCGGTCTCGACGTCGAGCGCGATCAGGCTCGTGCTGAAGAGGTTGTCGCCCGGGCGGAAGCCCCCGTAGTAGTCCTGCGTGGCTCCGTTGGTCGGGATGTAGACGAGGCCCAGCTCGGGATCGGCGGACAGCGGCGCCCACGACGAGATGTCGCCGGTCCACTCCCACGCGTCGTTCTCCCAGGTCTCGTGACCGACCTCACCAGGGCCGGGCAGCACGTCGAACTTCCACAGGTGCTCGCCGGTGCGCGCGTCGTACCCCAGGATGTCGCCCGGAATCATCTCGCGGCGCGTCTGGTTGTAGCCCTGCTCCGCGGAGTTGCCGACGACCACCACGCCGTTCACGACGATCGCGGGCGACGAGCTGGTGATGTAGCCCGTCTCGAGCGGGATGCCGTAGTACGGGTCGTACTCGTGGCCGAGATCCGCGAGGAGGTCCACCACGCCGGTCGCCGGGAAGCCCTCGGGAAAGCCCTGCTCCGGGTTGTTGCCGAAGCCCTCGATGTGCTCGCCCGTGTGCGCGTCGAGCGCGTGCAGGAAGAAGGCCGGCGAGATGAGGAAGACCACGTCGCGCCCGTCGATGTTCGCGTAGGCGACACCCTTGCCGTGGTTCTTCCGCATGGAGTACTCCCAGCGGAACGTCTCGGGCTCGGTGTACGTCCACAGCTCCTCGCCCGTCCCCGCGTCGAGCGCCACCACCGTGCGGTACTCGCTGTGCACGTTGATGAGCATCCCGTCCACGTAGATCGGGATCGAGCGCGCGTTCACCGAGCCGAGGTGGCTCGCGTCGTACTCCCACGCGACCTCCAGGTCGGCGAAGTTGCCCGGATTGATCTGCGTGTGCGACGTGTAGCGCTGCCCGGCCATGTTTCCGGCGATGTACGTCCAGTCGCCGTCCGACGACACGCCGGCCGCCCGGTCGGCATCTCCGGGGGCGCAGCCGGCGACGACGAGCGCACAGGCGCCAGCCGCAAACCAGGTCGGTACGTACGACCTTCCTCGGCGAATCTCTCTCGTCATGTGCAAAGCCTCTCCGCGCGTGTGTGCGCCGCGTCTCGGCGCCCAACCGACAAGCGGAGGATAATGGCCAGGGCCCGAGGGATCGCGCCAGGGGCGAGGGACCTCAGCACCAGCGCACCCGGACCCGGTACTCGACCCGGGTCTCGCCCTCGGCCTCCACGCGCGGGCTCAGCGTGAAGGTCCAGGCGTCGACCTGCTCGAAGGGATGGCTCGACGCGAGGATCTCCCAGTCGCCCCCGACGGGCTCGACCAGCGTGACCTCGACGTCCTCGTCCTTGTGGTTTCTCAGGTCGACGCGCCAGGAGCTCTCCGAGACGCACCCCGAGACCACGGTGTAGTCCATCTGGCGCCGGTCGCCCACCACGTCGAAGGCCTCTCCCATCTTGATCCGCAGCGTCTCGTCGCGAGGCGTGTGGTCGATCAGGTCCTCGCCCACGAACTGCTGAGCGCCCGAGCCGTCTCGCTTGTAGACGCGCACGACGCCCTTCGGGAGCGGCATGCCGAGGCCGTTGCTCTCGCTGTTCTCGAAATCGAGGAAGACACCGACCTTCTGGCTCGAGGTCACCTGCCCGTACTGGCCCCGGTAGTAGTGCGTCGCGCCGTGGAAGATCAGCTTCTTCTCCACGCCGAAGTCCTCGGACTCGAGCAGCGTCACCTGCTTCTGCTCGTTGTTCAGGACGTCGGCGGGTCGGCCCAGCGTGTACAGGTGGTACTCGAAGAAGGCGTCCTCGGTGAACCCGCCCGCCTCCTGAGCCGCCATCGCGTCGGCCATCATCATCCGTCGCGCCTCGGGCCGCACGTTGCCGGACACGCGCTGCACGTCGCCGGCCACGAGCTGGAGCCGGGCCTCCCGGTACGACGTCCCGCTCTGGTTGGTGAGCGTGACCCACCCGGTCAGGCCGGCCGCGTCGTCGTCCTCGTCGAGCACCATGACGTAGTCGGCCTTCCAGTCGAGGCCGTTCGTCAGGTACGACACCTCGACCTGCTGCTCGCCGCCCGCCGCGTCGAGCCCCCACACGAGCGTAGGCTCCGCGATCAGGTTGTCGGGCACCTCGGGAAAGCCGAAGCGGCCCGGATAGTTGAAGGTGATCTCCCCGCCGATGCGCAGGATCGTGCCTCCGTTCACCGAGAGCACCTCCGCCTGCGCGACCTCCTCCTCGCCCGTGACCGAGTTCGTCCGATAGACGTTGACCGTGCGGCCGACGTACTTCTCGAGCAGCTTCTGCGGGCTCAGCAGGTCGTATTGGTAGTTCTGCTCGAGCACCCGCAGCCCCCCGCCGCGCAACGGCCGGATGTGCACGGTCTCGGGCTGGATCCCGGAGGCGACGTCCCCGTACTCGAGCGCGATCCGACCCCGCCGCAGGTCGAGGGTGCGGGTCTCACGCACCAGGCCGAAGCTCTGGTTGTAGACCGTGATCGCGACCGCATCCCGCTGCTGGGCCGTCGAACGGAGGGTGGGGCCCTCCTGGCCGGCGGGCGTCGGCTCGTCCGGCGTGGGCTGGGAAGCCGCGGGCACTGCCACGGCCGTGATGGTCACCGCCATCGTGAGTAGTCTTCGCATCGTCGGCACCTCTGTGTGTCCGGAGATCGGCGTGCTCGCCCCCGACCGAGTCGCATTTCGGTCCTGCACGAGGGTGGACGCGCGGGCGCCACGGTCTTGCACAGCCGGTCCGGTGCCCCCGGGTGCCCGAAGGGGTCACGCAGGCACCGCGGCCTCACGGGGGACCGGACCGGAGGGCGGGTCCCGCA
>JBFFWJ010000410.1:0-3937 GCA_041570315.1 Longimicrobiales bacterium
CCTCGGCCCCGTACTCCTCGTCCTCGACGAGGATGTCCCGCTCGGCGATCAGGCGCTGCACCGCCTCCACGTCCTCATAGCCCACGGTGATCAGGACCGGCGCGCGCTCGACCCGGAGCTCGGTGGCCAGCGACGCCAGCGCCCGCTTGACGCCGCCGGCGTAGGCCCGCGACAGGCCACCCGTCCCCAGCTTGACGCCCCCGAACCAGCGCGCGCACACCGCGACGATCTCGCCCACGCCGCCGTGCAGGAGCGTGGTCAGCATGGGACGGCCCGCGGTGCCGTGCGGCTCGCCGTCGTCGCTCATCCCGATGTGCGTCGTGCTTCCCGGCGGGCCGGCCACGCAGGCCCAGCAATGGTGCGTCGCGTCCGGAAGCTCGTCGCGGACCCGGTCGACGAAGGCGTGGGCGGCGGCGGCGTCCGGAGCGTGCGCGAGCGTCGTGACGAACCGGCTACGCTGGATCGTCTCCTCGACGCGGTGGCTCCGCGCCGGGATCGGGTAGCGGCCTCGTTCGGTCACCCCCTCGACATCCGATCGAGGAACGCGCGCTCCGAGGCGGTCAGGCTCGAGGCGCCCGCCGCGGCCGCCTTCTCGAGGAGGCGCTCGACCTCCTCCCGGTTCAGCTCGTGCAGCGAGTCGACGGAGATCCCCTTCCAGCGCGCCATGGCCATGCGGTCGCCCACCACGCCGGACGGGCTCGCGTCGTGGTTGAGCTTCGCCTGGAACTTCCGTTTGGCCGCTCCGGTCCTCCAGTCGCGCCACTTCAGGAAGACGAAGGCCACCGCGAGACCGCCCAGGTGCGCGAAGTGGGCCGTGCGCGAGCCCTGCGCCGGGTTGATGCCGGCGTACAGCGACCCCGCCACGAGGAGCGTGGCGAGGAGCCAGGCCTCGACCGGAAGGATGGCCCAGATGTAGATGCGCTCGCGCGGCCAGTAGAGCGCGAAGCCGAGGAGGACCCCGTAGACGGCGCCCGAGGCGCCCACCATCGGCGCGGCGCTCGCGAACGCCGTCTGGAAGGCCGCGCCGCCGATCCCCGACAGGAAGTAGAGCCAGAGAAACGCCTTGGACCCGAGCCGCTCCTCGAGCCTCGGCCCGAAGAAGAAGAGCCCGATCATGTTGAAGAACAGGTGCCCCAGCCCGCCGTGCAGGAACATGTAGGTGACCGCGGTCACGATCCGCCACGGCTCCACGAGGAGGGCCGGCGGATAGTACTGCAGCATCCGGAAGAGCGGGCTCCCCGGCTGCGCGAAGAAGAACATCACGATGTTCGCGACCAGCAGCCGCCTCACCCACACGGTCATGACACCCATGCCTAGCCTTACCCCGTCCCGTCCACCTGGTGTTTCACCTCTCGCTCAGCGCCCACCGCGCTCGGCAGCGGCCTCCGTCTGCTCCGTCTCCTCGGCCGGAGCCTCCCAGAAGCGGACGTTGTCCGGGGCCTGCGCCGCCACCGTGCGAGCGTAGAGCGCGGCGTTGAAGAGGATCTTGAAGGTCCCGAACGGCTGGCCCCTCCACTGCGGCCTCATGCCCAGCAGCACGACCCGGCCGTCCCCGTGCTCGACCTCGAGCGCCGCCGCGTACCCCTGCACGTGCTCCTCGCCGAGGAAGTACCCCGAGAGGAGGGGAGAGCCGGCGTCCGGATACTTGGCGAGCGCACGACCTTCGAAGCCCTCCTCCGTCGTGAAGACCGGGCTCGAGCCGACGAACACCTTCGCGCGCTCCGGCATCCCGCTCATGACCGGATGCGAGGGGTCGACCAACAGCTCCACGATCGCGCCGCTGGCGAAGAACTCCTCGCGCGGCAGCTCCGCGACGACGTCGCGCACGGGCAGGTGCAGGTGCTCGATCGCGAAGGCGCTGGCTCCGTTGAGCGTGACGAGCGTGCCGCCTCCGCGCACGAACGCGTCGAGCTCGCGGACCCCCTCCGGCCCGATCCCGCCGGCGTAGCGAGGCGGCACCGACCCCTCGGCGAAGCCGTCCACGATCGAGCCGGTCCGCATGTCCGCGATCACGATCACGTCGTAGCGCGAGCCCAGCTCCCCGGCGCGCACGTCGGCGTTGTACAGGCTGGCGAACCCGAGGTCGTGCATCTCCAGGAGCCAGCGCGTCCAGCCCTCGTCCATGGACGCGCTCCACGGCCGGTAGAGGCCGACGCGCGGGCGCGCCACGCGCGCGCCCGGGGCCGGTCCGCCCCGCGCCCGGAGCCGGTGGTCGGACACGAGCGCGCGCTCCTGGCCGTCGGAGAGCCCCGAGATCACCCACGACCCCGACGTCCCCGCGCTGCCGGAGTCCGCGGGCAGCGTTCCGGCCGCGAAGCCGACGGTCGCGCCCTGCGCCCAGGCCCGGCCCAGCGCCTTGTAGGCGTTGTTCTGCGCGGGGTCCAGGACCAGCGCGCCCCCGCCCCCCTCGATCCGGCCCTCGGGCGGCACGATCGCGCGGGCGACCGGGTGGCTGTCGAACCCGACGTCCGGCGGGGAGTCCCACGCCTGCGCGTCCCCCTCGGCGTCCCAGGGCAGCGGCTCCGCCTCCAGCTTCTCGAGCGAGGCCCGCAGCTCGGCGCCGAGCGGCGAGCGCGCCTCGACCACGCGCACGTCGAACTGATACGGGAGCGTCCACCCGGAGACGTCGTACGGCTGCTCGGGCGGGCCCTCGGGATACTCGCGCAGGTCCGGATAGTCCTGCACGGCGAAGAGCTGGCGGACGAAGTTGGCGTTCGGCTGATCCATGGGGACGACCCACGTCCCCGCGGGGTGCGACACGCCGTCGAAGACGACCGGGGCCGACAGCCGCTCGACCTCGATGCCGTTGAACGCGAGCCGGCGCAGGAGCTCGGCGGCGGCGACCGGATCCCGCTGCTCCTGCCCGATGAAGTACGCGTAGGGCGGCCCCGAGCGATACTGCGCGATCACGTCGCGCGCAGCCTGGTAGCGGTTGTAGAGGAGGTCGTACCGGTACTTGGCCGCGACGTCGAGCACCGAGATGGACGCGGTCAGCATGTAGTCGACCGCGTCGCCGATCCGCCACCACCCTCCCTCCCAGGGGCTGGCGTACAGCGACTGCGGCCGCAGCTCGCGCGAGCGCGGGGGGAAGTCGGAGACGGTGTAGAAGTGCGGCGTCGCGTAGCGATACAGGGCCGTCTCGGTCAGGAACGACGCGACGTTGTGGAAGTTGTTCGCGTGGTCCATGAAGCCGGGGTACCAGTTGTCGAAGCCGCTCATGTGCACGGCGCCCTTCTGGCCCCGCTCCTCGAGCGCGGTCGCCATCGCCATCCCCACGAGGTTCACCGTGCGCCACATGAGCGGGTGGACGTTGGGGCTGACCGGCTCGGCGAAGGGCGGTATCCAGATGCGTGCGGGGAAGGGCGCGGTCTGGTGATGGTTGTAGATGATCTGCGGCTCCCAGTGCCGGTCCACGCGCGTGATCACGCGGGACTCGATCTGGTTGATCATGTAGCCGTCGCGGTTGTTGTCGTGCCCGATGTACTTCTGGTAGAGGAACGGCGTGCCGGCCACCTCGAACGGCGTGCCCAGGTTCTCGTAGTACCAGTCCGACACCATCGTCTGGCCGTCCGGATTGATGCTGAACCAGAGGACGAGGATCACCTCGTCGAGGATCGCCGCGATCTCCGGATCGTCGTCCCCGGTCACCAGGTCGTAGGCGAGCTGGATCGTGTGCTGGGCGTGCGCGACCTCCGTGGCGTGCATCCCGCCGTCGATGTGGACGATCGCCTTTCCCTCCGACGCGAGGCGCCGCGCCTCCTCGTCGGTCATCTCCTCCGCGGGATCGGCGAGCCGGTGGGCGATCTGCCGGTAGCGCTCGGCGTCGCGCAGGTTCTCGGCGGACGAGATCAGCGCGAGATGCCCCGGCCGGCCGTGGCTCGTGCGCCCGACCTGTCGCAGCTCGATGCGGTCCGAGGCGGCGGCGAGCCGCCGGCAG